>NZ_JABKCA010000042.1 GCF_013166655.1 Lentimicrobium sp. L6 | reverse complement strand
CACCTTCAGTTACGATAGTTTCACCATCAAGGACTACGGTTACATCTGCCATGGGCAGCATTCCATCAGTAGTCCAGATGTAAATATCATAGGTTTCAGGAGTGGGAAGCATAACTGCAAAGTCGGAGCCATTAGCATCAGTAATAGTAACAGAACCATTAACAGTGATGAATCCATCTTTAGAAGCAGTATAGTTATAAGTTCCTGGAGCTTTATTAGTAAAAACAGCCTCACCACCCATTGGGCCACCTTCAGTTACGATAGTTTCACCATCAAGGACTACGGTTACATCTGCCATGGGTAACATGCCGTCAGTAGTCCAAATGAATATGTCAAATTGAGCAAAGGAAAATGAAGATAACATCATCAATGACATTATCATCAGCAGCTTTAATTTCTTTAAAGAGTTAGTTGTTTGTCTCATATTAATCGTTTTTGTTTAACATTAATTCATGATTTTTTTACAGGGACAAAGGAGATAATATTAATTCCTAATTGAAAAAAAATAAACCATACAATAGTTTTACAGTAGGCTAGTATGATGTTATTTTATTACTACAGCATGTGTTAATTGGCAGGAATACAGGGTGATAAGTGTTTTGTGTTTGCGAGATCTGAAAAATGAAAATTCAAATTTAAATAGCCTAATCATTGAATGTGAAAAGTATATAAAGTCCAATTACATAAACATTCAGTCGTTAAAGTAAATGGAAATTGGTTTAAATATTCAATATTAACTTTTGCTGTAAGTATTATTTAAATATAAGAAGAAGCTTGCTGCTTTTCAACATCATCTTTAGTTAATAATTTCTAATAGGCATTTTTTAGGATAAATTAGGAAGGTATAAGATATCTTTACTTTGTTTTTTTTGTAATTTCGTCATCATAACAAAAAAAACACAACATATGCATTTATTTGATAAAGAAACTTATATAAATAGACGTCAAAAATTGAAGTCAGAAATTAAGGATGGTTTATTATTATTCATTGGTAATGAAGAAGCCAGTTTTAACTATCCTGCCAATACCTATGCTTTTCGTCAAGACAGTAATTTCCTTTATTTCTTTGGCTTAGACCTTTATAACCTGGTTGGAGTGATAGATGTAGATGCTGATAAAGATTATATTTTTGGTAATGATGTAGATATTGATGATATCATATGGATGGGACCTCAGCCAAGTATTAAAGATTTATCCGCAAAGGTAGGAGTATCCAACTCTAATACATTAGCCAATTTAGAAACAGTGCTTAATGATGCCATAAAAGAAGGCCGAAAGATACACTTCCTTCCACCTTATAGAGGAGAACATAAATTACAATTATCTTCTTTATTAGGAATGAAGCCATTTTCAGTTAACGATTATGTTTCCTTAGACTTGATTAAGGCTGTTGTTAAGTTAAGAGAAATTAAAGAGGATGTTGAAGTAGCAGAAATTGAGAAAGCTGTTGATATTGCCTACGAAATGCATACTACTTCAATGAGAATGGCAGCTACAGCTGGTAGAGTTGAACGAGAAATTGCAGGTACCATCGAAGGTATTTCCTTAGCAAAAGGAGGACCCGTTTCTTTCCCAATTATTTTAAGTGTGCATGGAGAGACTTTGCATAATCATCATCACGATAATATTATTGAAGTTGGCCAAATGATGGTTACTGATGGTGGTGCTGAAACCACGATGCATTATGCAAGTGATATCACCAGAACGGTTCCAGTAGGAGGTAAGTTCAATGAGCGCCAAAAGGCGGTTTATCAAGCTGTACTCGATGCCAATATGAAGGCCATTGAAGCCATTAAACCAGGTTTAGAATATAGAGAAATACATTTTTTAGCAGCTAGGGTATTGGTTGAAGGTTTAATTAAAGCTGGAATCATGAAAGGGGATGCTCAAGCAGCTGTTGATGCAGAAGCACATACTTTGTTTATGCCTCATGGTTTAGGTCACCAAATGGGCTTAGATGTTCATGATATGGAAGGTTTAGGAGAAAATAACGTAGGCTATGATGAAAAAACTGTGAGAAGTAAGAATTTCGGAACAGCCTATCTTCGATTAGGAAAAGAACTAAAACCTGGTATTGTTTTAACAGTAGAGCCAGGTTGTTATTTCATTCCTGCACTAATCGACCAATGGAAAGCTGAAAACAAACAAAGTGAGTTTATTAATTACGATGTCGTAGAGACTTATAAAGATTTTGGAGGTATTCGTATTGAGGATGATATTTTAGTTACAGAGACTGGATATAGAGTTTTAGGAAAACCAATTCCAAAGACTATTGAAGAGATAGAAGCGGTAATGGCAAATCCATTATAAAGCTTGTTCTTAAACATAAAAAAGCTCCTTATTTAGGAGCTTTTTTTATGTAATATAAATCAGTTCAATTTAATTCTTTGTCAATTTTCGAGTTGTTTTGTTTCCAAACATATCTATAATTTCAAGCAAATAAATACCATTATTCAATTGACTTGTTTCCATAGTATATTGTGTGCTAGCTATGGTAGAGATTGTTTGGATTTGTTTGCCGGTAATATCGTAAAGGTTCAACTCCTTTATAATCTCGTCGTTGCTCACATTAATAAAATACTGGAAAGGATTTGGACCTAAAACTAATTTTTCTGCTAAGCGGTCTTCAATACCAACAAAATCTTCTGTTTCTACATTGAAGGTCATCGTTTGTCCATTCTCATAATCACCAGATTCATAAATATAATAGGCTACTGTACCAGAGCCGTTTATATATAGCGGATCGAAGGATAGCTCAATATAGCTTGTGAATTCATCAAAGAGAGGTGACATTTCACCATATTCAGGAAGACTCGACATACATCCATGATTATCACAGTATGAACGGTACCATTCATCAGGGATGGTATTAGTGACTAATTCGTATTTGAGCCTAACAGTATCAACAGCCGGATTTCTTAAAATATTCAAGCGCAAATAACTTGAACTAGAAATACCAATAACCTTCGATAATTCATTGCTGGGTTCAAAATAGAAATTTTGCGCTGATATTTGTAAGCTTGCTGTAATAATTAGTATAATTGTAAATATTTTTTTCATAAAAATAACTTTTGGTTTTCCTTTGTAGTCGTAAAGAAAATGAATTCCTTACAAAGAATTAAAAAAATATTTTCCTTTAACAGGGTATTAACAGCTCTTCTATGGTACTTTCAGTCCATATTGGTTTAGTTTTCTTCCTCTTTTGAGCTTATCTTATTGTTTGGGATATCAAGCTTATCTGCCTTCTTATGAACCTCCTCATTTGTATTTTCTTGTTTTACTGATTGTAGATGTTTTCGGACAAAATAAGCTGCAGCAATCGCTAAAACAGCTAACCAAAAGAAATTGACTTTTAAGATGATAAGTACAATAAAGATAACAACTAAACTAATGATGGCGTATTTATTCATGCATATTTTTTTTGTAAAAGTAGAAAAGACATTCATTTTATCCTAAGATTTTATAACTTCACCAACATAAAATAATGAAGGTATGTTTCAAAAAGCGATAGTAAGAATTCCAAGTAAAAGCATGATCAATGGGCTGAGTTCTGTTAACCTTGGTCAGCCTGATTATCAATTGGCCATAAAACAACATGAAGCCTATGTAGACGCTCTTTTGAGCTGTGGGCTCGAAGTGATTACTTTGGAAGCTGATGAGAACTTTCCAGACAGTACATTTGTGGAGGATGTTGCCCTGTGTACACCTCATTGCGCAATAATCACTCATCCTGGGGCCGAAAGCAGGAGGGGAGAGATTGAAGAGATGAAAGAAGTTTTGAAGGATGAATACAAGAATATTGAGTTTATTCAAGCTCCGGGTACTGTTGAGGCTGGTGATATTATGATGGTTGAGAATCACTATTTTATAGGTTTGTCAGCCAGAACAAATGAGGATGGTGCAAAGCAGATGATTTCTATTCTGGAGAAATATGGGATGACAGGTTCTTTAGTTTCTTTGGAAGAGGTCCTACATTTAAAAACCGGTTTAGCTTATTTGGAGAATAATTATCTAGTAGCTTGTGGAGAGTTTTTAGAGAAGGACGAGTTTAAGAAGTTTAATATTCTAGAGGTTGAGCAAGGGGAGTCTTACGCCGCAAATTGCATCTGGGTAAATGATACGGTAATCATACCAAAGGGATTTCCAAAAGCTAAAGAAGTCATTGGGCAAACAGGTTATGAAATCATAGAATTAGACATGTCGGAATTCCAGAAATTGGATGGTGGATTGAGTTGTTTATCCTTGAGATATTAAAAATAATAAAATAGAAAAAGCTCCATTACTAATAATGAGTTATGGAGCTTTATTATGAATGCGGATTCTAATATTTAATCCATTTTTGACTCATTGACATATTGTCAGTCTCTATTTTAATCAGGTATGAGCCATTGTTTATATTGCTCATATCTAATTGTATATTGTTTTCACCTGAAGTTCTAGTTGAATATATGATTTCTCCTAAATAGTTGATTATTGAAATTTGAGCATCCTCCATTTTTTGATTTAATTGAAGGTTAATCATGCCATCAGATGGGTTTGGACTGGCTGTGAAATCGAAAGAATTGTCATTGATTTTAGAAATTCCAACATTGGTTTGAATATTGACATTTCCATCTCTAAGTTGATTTCCTTTATATCCATTAGCCAATATTTTTGACTCATCATACGGAACATTTAAATTATAAGAAGTGATAAAAACAGAATCATTGCCTGTGAAATTGGTATAAGAAAGGCAGCTGATGTCTAATAATTCATCACCGTTAATATCACCTAAGACTGCAGAATTGATAAATGTAAATCCTTTTGGTCTTAAAGGAAATCCTTCGATTTCTCCACTTCCATCAAGTGAGTAGGCATGGATAAAACCATATCCATCAGCATCAGTAATATTACTGGTAAACACTAGATCCATAATATCATCATTATTCACATCAGCGACAGAAATAACTCCTTCGCAACCGCCAGCTTTGTTGATAGGTAGGTTATCTAGCATTTGTCCGGCTGCATTATATCCAAAAACAACATCTAATGGAGCTCCGCCACCGTCGGTGTTTGGATGTCCAACATATATCTCATATTCACCATCATCGTCAGCATCTACCACAGTTGGTGGGGAATATCTCCAGCCACTAGGGCTAGTGATTGGCCAGCCAAAAGGATAAGATCCATTTGATTTTACCATATAATAATCTGAAGCATCCCCATGTCTAGCTCCAACAATTTCCATAAGCTCATCACCATCAAAGTCATAGATGATTGGCGATTGATAAGAAAAGCTTTTACCTGCCTCTATTAATGGAAAACCAAAAATAAAGCTGCCATTTGTATTAATGGCATAGAGAGACCCAGAGGAAATTGAAATGATAATATCTTTTGTTCCATTATTGTCAATATCACCTATAGAAGGAGTAAAGGCTAAATTGCCAGGTAGCTCTAATGGCCAAGCATCACTAAATGGAGTTCCGTCTATTTTGATGACATGAAGCATACCATAATTTGAATTTCCTCTTTCACAGGTAATGACTTCCATAATATTGTCTCCATCCAAATCAGATATGGCTGGGGCATTAAACATCCAATGCTCTTCAAAGTTTTGTGGCCAGCCTTCTAAATCATTTCCATCTTTATCGAGCAAATAAACTCGTCCAGCATTAGGCGAGCCTCCAGTGTTAAGAATGATCTCTAAATGTCCATCATCATCCATATCAGCTATGCTAGGTGGATATATAATGGTACCACTTACATTTTTTGTCCAAAGGGTTTCGCCGTTTCCTTTGAGAACGAATAGTTTATTATTGGCACCAAAGATAATTTCATCTGCGCCATCCTCATCAATATCTGCTATGGCAGCACCTCTGAAATTTTTAAAACTGGCATTGGCAGGACTTCCAAAGGGGAATCCATTTAGCATTTCAGCAGTGCTTTTTTCACTGTAATCTGGTAAAAGGATGTTTTCGAGTAATATGGTTCCATCAGTACTTAAACTTGCTTTCTTTCCATTGGTATATTGACCATAAATAGAGGTGGAGAATAGCATTATCAATGTGATTGATACAAAATAGTAGTTTTTTTTCATTGGGTTAAATTGGGGTTTATTTTATTTAATGGATTTAGAATCTCCATAAGCCCAAATATAATCAAAAAAGACACGGATAGAATTATAAGTTTCTAACCGTTAATGTAATAATGTTGAAAAGTATTAGAGTCGATTATTAGAATATTGCGGATTGGTATAGATAATTCTTTAGGATAATAATGCCTTCATCAAATTAACGGGAATTCCAAATCCCACATCTGTCATCCGTCTCCACTACTTCCCAGCTTCCAACTCTCTCAAATGCTCCATCTTTTTACGTTCTAAAAACTCTTGGATGCCCTCGAAATGCTCTCTTACCCTTTTGTTACCAAACTCGTAAATCTTACTGACCATGCCATCTAAGAAATCTCTATCGTGAGAAACGAGGATTAAAGTTCCATCATAATCCATTAAAGCTTGCTTGAGGATGTCTTTGGTTTTTAAATCCAAGTGATTGGTAGGTTCATCGAGTATGAGTAAGTTAACGGGTTCGAGGAGCAGTTTAATCATAGCGAGACGAGTTTTTTCTCCTCCTGAAAGAATTTTTACTTTTTTGTCCCAATCATCACCGCCGAACATAAAAGCGCCCAGAATATCTTTTATCTTATTTCTGATATCACCTTTGGCTACATCGTCAATAGTGCCAAATACGCTATTGTTCTCGTCTAATTTAGAAGCTTCATTTTGAGCAAAGTAGCCAATATGAATATTATGGCCAATAGTAAGCTTTCCATCATGTTCAATCTCATTCATGATGGCTTTTACTAAGGTAGACTTGCCTTCTCCATTTTTACCCACAAAAGCTACTTTTTCTCCTCTCGTAATACTAAAAGAAGCATCTTTAAAAACGGTATGTTCACCATAGTGTTTGGCTAAATCTTCAGCCATTACCGGATAGTTACCAGAACGTGGAGAAGGAGGGAAGCGAAGTTTCAAATGTGAATTATCTACCTCGTCAACTTCTACAATCTTCAGCTTCTCTAGCATTTTTACTTTGGATTGTACTTGTAGTGTTTTTGAGTAGGTTCCTCTAAATCTATCAATAAATACTTGGGTTTCTGCAATGAATTTTTGTTGCTCGTCAAATTGTTTTTGCTGCTGTTCTCTGCGTTCTTGACGTAATTGCAGGTAGGCAGAATAATTCACTTTGTAATCGTAAATTCTTCCCATGGTGACTTCGATGGTACGTGTGGTAATTCTGTCGATAAACATTCTATCGTGAGAAATAATCATCACTGCTTTTGCACTATTGATGAGGAAATCTTCTAACCATTGCACCGATTCGATATCTAAATGATTGGTAGGCTCATCCAGAAGAATTAAATCAGGGTCTTGTAATAGAATTTTAGCCAACTCAATCCTCATTCGCCATCCTCCACTAAATTCACTGGTAGGACGTTGAAAATCGGAACGAACAAAACCCAAGCCTAATAAAGTTTTCTCTATTTCAGCATCATAGTTAATTTCAGCTTGACTATAGAGTTTCTCACTGATATCAGAAACTTTCTCTATGATTTCGTAATATTCCTCCGATTCGTAGTCGGTCCTAGTGGTTAGCTGTTGGTTTAACTCGTCCAACTCCTTTTGCATACTTTGAACTTGAGAAAATGCTTGAGCTGCTTCCTCAAAAACCGTCCTGTCATCCTCTGTCATTAAATGCTGAGGAAGATAGGCAATCACAGCATCTCTGGGCGCTGAAATCTTTCCACGACTTGGAGTTTGAGCTCCAGCAATAATTTTGAGGAGGGTAGATTTACCAGCACCATTCTTACCCATTAATGCTATTCTATCTTTATCGTTCACCACAAACGAAATATCTTTAAATAGGGTAGTGCCACCAAATTCTACTGCCAAACCATCAATTGAAATCATAGTATTCTTTTAAAAATGAAGCGGCAAATATAATTAAATACGAGATGTAGCTCGATTCGGATTTGTTATTGTTTTCAAGAATAGGTTTCTTGAGGAGGATTCGATAAGAAATTCCGTTTTTTTAATTAGAAAAAGAAACGAAATCCAGTGTTAATGATGAGTCCATTAGAATAAATAGGTTTGTATAATACCTTATCAGCTATAGCTCCGGTTCCTACACCTCCAATTTCTATAAAATAATTGCTTCCATTACTCATGAAAAACTCAAAGCCAAATAATCCATATCCACCAAACTCCATTTGTTCTGAGGATAATTCGGTGCTAGGAAAGATAAAAAGCGCTCCACCTTCTCCATATAACCTTATTTTGTCATTGATTTCTCCGGCAACCCCAATTATGCCAAGAGATAAATTGGAATATGGAGTCCAAGTAGTTTCTTTTTTGTGAATATGCTCATTGAACATTAAATTTCCTCGTAATCTGAACGCTACTTTTTGCTTTGCGAAATATGGTGTGGTAACTTGTAATCCTATTCCAAAGTCTTTTTGGTACTGACCTAACTGGAATCCAGCATTAAACTGATGCCTTTTTTCTTGTGAAAAAGCTGAAATTAAAATAGTTACAAATATAAGTGTTAATAGTCTTGATTTCATGATAAGTGGTTTTAAATTTGGATAAAAATAGAATTTTCTATTATTAATTCAAATGAAATCATGAAAAATTAAGAAAAGTAATGGGCCTAATTTATTGTTTCTTAAGCTTTTTTTGGCTCTTTTTAGCCAAAGGATTGTAATCTAAACATAGTTGAATCCATTCTTCCAAATCTTCTTGCATATCTAAGCCTAAGGAATCAACATGAATAAACCCTTTCATGGGTCGGCCTGTAAAGGTCATTTCTGAAGCATATTCCCTCTGAAGAGCCTCCTCATATGCAAATTCACCAACTCTAGCCATCATTCTTGAGGCTTTGCTCGATTTGTTTGATTCTAACCCTACACACATCTTATCATCAACCATGAATGTGAGTCCGCCCATCATTTTCTTTTCTGTAAAGAAAATTCGTTTTTGTTTAAAAACTTGTCTTATTCGTTCTGCTAAATTTTCATCGTAAGCCATGTTGTTAGGTTAATATGTTAAAAAGATATGAGGGTGAGGGGATTATACTACAACAGCCATTATTCACTTTCCCCTTCTGCTTTTCTTTTAAGCTCTCTTTGATTTACAATCAAGTCTTGTCCATATTTCTCCCAAGTTTTGGCAAACTTTTTAAACTTACTGCATGGGAACTTTGAACATTGGTAGCAATAGTCAATTCCTTTCTTTTCGTTGCATTGGTATATGGTTTTGCAATGCTTACATCCTTTGTCAGCTCCATCGCATCCATTTTTCTCTCTACCAAAACGAGGGCATCCATTACAATCGATGCCACATGGAGGAGTGATTCCTTTATACTTCTTTTTCTTCTTCTTTTCTTTCAAGCTCTGAATCTTTATTATTAGAACCCTTAAACCAATTTTTAGGATTAAAATAGGATTTGTATTTGGTAAACAATTCTTTGCCCACTAAAAGTCCTCCGCCCCAAAATAAAATTTCTCCAATAACTAGCGATGCGGTACTAAGCCACACTTTTGTTGTGTTTTCTATTTCAATAAATGGGAAAACAGGGATAATTAGAAAGAATGGAATACATGCAAGCATTAATCCTATGCCCAGTTTTATTTTCCAGTTTTGTTTTTTCATGGTTTTCTCAATCAGAAGCCAAATATATTATAACTGTAGCTTAGTTTGTATCTGATGGACCTCTTTTTGCAAAGATTTAAGACTTTGAGCTAAAGCTTCGGTTTTCATTTCGTTGGTATCGGGGAGCTCTCCGCTTATATAATTCACAAATTTCCAGACTTCTTTTACCTCTTGAATATGTATTTCATAAGGTTCGTAGAGTGGATTGAGGGAGTGGAGTTTGAGCATTCCTTCATTTTCTATTTTGTTTTCCACAACTTTAAATACTACACCATCGTCAATGGTAAGAATGATATAGGCTTGCTTGCTTTTCATATGAGTCCAGTTTTGAACAAACTCCGCTGTTACATAAGAGCCATCGGGGATGGGAAGCATAGAATCACCACTGATTTGAAAACTGCGGTATTTCTTTTCCTTAGATAGGAAAGGAAGCCTAAATGTGGGTAGTATCTTAATATACTCTGGGTCGGCAAATCCGCTGGTATAACCTGCTTTGGCTTTTTCTGGAACCAGCTCTATATTTTCCTCGTTGTCCTCACTTACTGAAGTTACTAAAACCCTCAATTTGCTACCTTTAATATAAACATCATAGCCTCTTTCTAGTTGGTTGAGTTGATTTTCTGGAAGACTCCCCAAATCGATTTTTATTAAAGTATCCACCGATACATTATAATATTCAGAGAAACTGACCAAAGCAGACATATTAGGCTGCGCTACTTCGTTCTCATAACCACTCAAGGTAGAGCGTTTCATGTTTAATGTTTGCGCAATATCCTCTTGGGTAAAGCGTCTTCTTTTTCTTAATAATTTAATATTGCTGCTAAATATTGTCATATCTCTGTTTGTTTTTTTTAACTTAGTGGCTGCAAGAAAACTCCGATAACTTCGTTACAATTTTTCTAAAAACAGTCATTTACATAAGTAAACTCCTTGGTTTTTAGAAAAATCAAGCCTCGTTCTCGAAGCTTTCTTATCAGCCCTTGAAAAATATTATAGTTTTCTTACTAGTATTAATTTCAGAATGTACCAGTCATCCATCATCCCGCATAGATCATTGGTCATCCCACATCTAACACTGCACTTCCCCAAGGCAAACGCACTCTTTTTTAATTATAAAAAGCTAGCGCGGAAATGTTTTCCGTGCATATATAAGAGCAATAAAGGTAATGGTTACCGTACGGATTACAAATCCGCACTAGCGTTGTATCATCCCACTTCCGTCATCCCACTTCCCACAATTTTCCTAAACTTTCTTCCGACTTTCAAAATAATGATTATATTACCGTCATGTAAATGATTAAATAATAATCAAAAGTAAATAAAATAATTTAAAACACAAATATTTTAGATAATTTATGCTGATAGCTCAAGATAATAGAACCATAGTCCATTTTGATTTGGATACTTTTTTTGTTTCGGTAGAACGACTCGCAAACAGTGCTTTAAATGGTTTGCCGATCATTATTGGAGGAGGGTCAGATAGAGGAGTGGTGAGTACTTGTAGCTATGAGGCACGAGCATTTGGAGTGCATTCGGCTATGCCTATGAAAATGGCCATGCGACTTTGTAAAGATGCCGTGATTATAAGAGGCGATATGGATGAGTATACCAAGTATTCGCGTTTGGTTACCGATGTGATTGCCGATAAAGCACCTCTTTATGAAAAAGCCAGTATTGATGAACATTATTTAGATATCAGTGGAATGGATCGTTTTTTTGGTTCTTATCAGTGGACAAAAGAGTTGCGACAAAGTATTATCAAAGAAACGGGACTTCCTATTTCTTTTGGTTTGTCTATCAATAAAACGGTGGCCAAAATTGCCACCAGCGAATCCAAGCCCAATGGCGAATTACGAGTGCCGGCAAATATGGTACAGCCTTTTATGTTTCCGCTTTCCATTCGTAAGATTCCCATGATTGGCAAGAAGACCTACCATTTATTGCGTTCCATGGGGGTTTCTAATATAGAGACTTTGAGTCGCATTCCACCCGAGATGATGGAACAGGTATTGGGGAAGTTTGGAGCAGTGATTTGGAAAAAGGCCAACGGCATAGATTTTACTCCTGTGGAACCTTATAGTGAGCGTAAAAGCATCAGTAGCGAACGAACTTTCCAAAAAGACACCATTGATGTGGTTCGCCTTCGCCTTTTATTGATTTCCATGGTAGAAAAATTGGCTTTTCAATTGAGAAAAAAACAAAAGATGACGGGTTGTATTACAGTAAAGATTCGTTATTCCAACTTCGATACGCATACTCAGCAGAAACATATTCCATATACCGCTTTCGATCATGTATTAATGAAAACGGCCACAGAATTATTCGAAAAGCTTTACAACCGACGTATGCTCATTCGTTTGATTGGAGTACGATTTAGTGATTTGGTATATGGAGTACAACAACTCAATTTATTCGAAGATACGCCCGAAATGATTAATCTCTACCAAGCTATGGATAAGGTACGCCTCCGTTTTGGAAGCCATGTGATTAAACGAGCCAGCTCCTTAGTTACGCGGGATGAAAACCTAAAACCAAAGGAAGTTCCTTAAGTAAAGAAGAGACTTCAATATCGGACATCGGTCATCCGTCATCAAACATCCGTCATCAACAAATACTAACAAATTAAAACAATATTATGCAATACAAGAAATATCAAAAACTAAAAGCCATGCAGACCTTTAAACAAAAATTCAGCGATATGACCAGAGAATATCGAGATGGATTTCGATTTCAGCTTATTAATTCTATGCATGAGGCTGGAGCAAGTATAAAAGTTGAGGGAAAACTTCAATAATCTTCGTATTTTCGCAAAAAAATAAGATTAGGTTTGAAGATAAACGATTTACTTTCCCGTTATCAGTCTGAAAAGACTCAGCAATTTCTGCAATTATTTGATAATCAAGAACAGATTGGCTTAAAAGGCTTGTCGGGATCTGCATTGTCATTATATGTGGCTTCTGTATTTCAGCAGCGAAAAGGATTTCACCTTTTGGTGATGCCCGATAAAGAAACAGCAGCTTATTTATATAATGATTTAGAAAATCTATTAGAGGATGTAGGTGTAGATTATCCTCGTAAGAAAGTGATGTTTTATCCTTCGGCCTATAAGCGACCTTATGAAACCGATCATCCTGATAGCGCGAACCTGCTATCCAGAACAGAGGTGATAGCCAGAAACAATTCGGGTACTAAGGATTTGATTTTATTGAGTTTTCCTGAAGCTTTATCTGAGAAAATTGTTTCTAAGAAATATGTTACTGATAATACTTTAATGATTCGTCAGGATGATGAATTGGAGCAAGATGCTTTGTTGGAGAGGCTGGTGAATATGGGATTCTCTAGAGTCGATTTTGTGGTAGAGCCGGGTCAGTTTGCACTTAGAGGAGGTTTAATGGATATATTCTCCTATGCCTATGACCATCCCTATAGAATTGAGTTTTTTGGGGATGAAGTGGAGTCTATTCGTACTTTTGAGCCAGCCAGTCAGTTGAGTGTGAAAAAGCTGAAAACAGCAAAGATTCTTCCAAATCTTCAACGCCAGGAAATTGTAGAGAAAAGAAATTCTTTCTTCAAACTCATGCCAAAGGATTGTAATGTTTGGATTCAGAATCAGGATTTCATAAAAGAGAAACTGAAGAAAGGTTATGAAAATGCCATAAAACACTACGAAGAATTGAGTGGCGAAATCAAACATCTACATCCAGAAGAAATGTTTATCAGTGGAGAAAGTTTCGCTGATGACATCCTCAATTATAAAATCATTTATACCCATGCCAAATCCAATCAGAAGATAGATATTCAATTTAATACCCAGCCTCAGCCTAATTTCAATAAGCAGTTTGATTTGCTCTTGGGTAATATTCAAGAAAATGAGAATAATGGTTTAAAGACTATCATTGTAAGTGAATCTGAGAAACAGCTGACTCGATTGGAACAGATTTTTGAGGATTTAAGACCAGATACTGAAGATAAAATCTACCAAGGGATTTTAGTTGGATTGCATCAAGGATTTATAGATGAAGATAATGGATTAGTAATTTATACTGATCATCAGATATTTGATCGCTACCAACGATTTCGTTTGCGTGAAGGCTTTGGAGGAAAAGAAGCCGTTAGCTTAAAGGAATTATATGATTTGCAAAAAGGCGATTATGTTACTCATATCGATCATGGAGTTGGGCGTTTCGATGGTTTGCAAAAGATTGTGAATGATGGAAAAACCCAAGAAGTCATCAGAATTATATACAAAAATGAAGACTTACTCTATGTAAATATCCATTCTTTACATCGGATATCAAAGTATAGTGGCAAAGACGGAACAGCTCCTGTGCTTCATAAAATAGGTTCACCAGCTTGGAAAGTAGTTAAGGCTAAAACCAAGAAAAAGGTAAAGGATATAGCTGAGGAGCTGATCAAACTCTATGCAGAGCGAAAAGCAAAACCTGGATTCGGATTTACCCCAGATACTTATTTACAAACAGAATTGGAAGCCTCATTTATTTATGAAGACACTCCAGATCAGGTGAAAACAACCCTTGCGGTAAAAGAAGACATGGAAGCCGAAAACCCAATGGATAGATTGGTCTGCGGAGATGTGGGTTTTGGGAAAACAGAAATAGCTATTAGAGCTGCTTTTAAAGCAGTAGCAGATAGTAAACAGGTGGCTGTTTTGGTACCCACAACTATTTTGGCCTACCAGCACTATAAAACTTTTTTGGCGCGATTAAAAGATTTCCCTTGCAGAGTAGAGTATATAAGCCGGTACCGTCCTCGCAAACAAGTCACACAAGTTCTGAAAGATACCAAAGAAGGTAAAGTTGATATATTGATTGGAACTCATAAGTTGGTTGGAAAAGATATTGTATTTAAAGACTTAGGGCTTCTAGTTGTTGATGAAGAGCAAAAGTTTGGGGTTTCCATTAAAGAAAAGCTCAAACAATTTAAAGTGAATGTGGATACCCTCACACTTACTGCAACTCCAATTCCTCGTACACTACAGTTTTCACTAATGGGAGCCAGGGACATGAGTGTGATTAATACGCCTCCTCCAAATCGCCAACCTGTATTAACCGAAGTCCGATCTTTTTCTGAGGAGATCATAAGAGATGCAATACACTATGAAGTAAGTAGGAGGGGACAAGTCTTCTTCGTCCACAATAGAGTTCAGAATATTCAGGAAGTAGCAGGTATGATTCAGAAGTTTGTTCCTGATGTGAAGATTGCTATAGTTCATGGGCAGATGGAGGGAGCAAAGATTGAGAAAACCATGCTCGATTTCATTGAAGGAGATTATGATGTTTTATTAGCGACCAAAATCATTGAATCTGGATTGGACATTCCAAATGTGAATACCATCATTATTAATGAAGCCAATCATTATGGATTAAGCGAATTACACCAAATGCGTGGACGTGTAGGCAGGAGTAATAAGAAAGCTTTCTGCTATCTTTTAGCACCACCAGACATGGCTCTAACTGATGATGCTAGAAAGCGTTTGAGAGCCATTGAAGAATTTTCAACTCTAGGTTCTGGATTTAATATTGCCATGCGAGATTTAGATATTCGTGGAGCTGGGAATATTCTTGGTGGAGAACAGTCAGGGTTTATTTCTGATATAGGCTTTGAAATGTACCAGAAGATTCTCGATGAAGCCTTAAAGGAACTTAAGGATTCTAAATTTCAAGAATTGAGTAAAAATGAAACCCCATCGGATTATGTTTCTGAATGCCAACTCGATACTGACTTAAATGCTTTGATACCTGATGATTATGTGGAGAATGTGGCGGAAAGATTATCTCTTTATAAAGAATTATCGCAAGTTGATACAGAAGAAAAGCTAATTAAGTTTGGTGGATCCTTAGAGGATCGCTTCGGATCATTGCCTGAAGCAGTAGAAAGTTTACTCCAGTCTATGAGATTGAAATGGTTGGGTAAGGATTTAGGTTTTGAGCAAGTCAGGTTAAAAGGAGGATATCTCTATGCCTATTTTATCAGCAATCAGGATAGTCAGTTTTTCTCAGGTCCTTATTTTGGAATGATGATTCAGCATATTCAAAGCAATACGAGTTGCAAAATGAGAGAGAAAAATGGTAAGCTGAGTTTGATGTTCAAAAATGTGAAAACCATTAAAGCTGCCTTAATGATTCTTGAGGATTTAAAACAGCAATTAGCTGTGGAAGCCTAAGAAGTTTGGAGAATTACTTAATTGATTTGGTTTAAGCTTTTAATTAATGTGTTTATAATTTCTTGTATTTCTTCTTTAGATATGGTAAGGGGAGGAGCAATTCTAAAGGAGGTTCTGTTGAATAAAAACTGGTCAACAATTAATCTGTTTTCCCACAATACCTTCATCGCTTCTTTACCGAGTTCATTGGAGCCTAAATCTACAGCCAGCATAAGGCCCTTTTGTCTTACTTCTTTTACTAAAGGATGTGCCTGCAGGGCCTCAACAAAAAGCTGAGCTTTTTCTTCAGCTTGTTCGCAGAGCTTTTCGTCTAAAATAACCTCAAGACTTGCTTTCGCAGCTGCACAACTCACCGGATGACCACCAAAAGTAGTAATATGTCCTAAGTTGGGCTTTGACTGTAATTGATTCATCATTTCTTTAGAGGCCACAAAAGCTCCAATAGGCATTCCTCCACCCATCCCTTTGGCAAGGGTCAGTATGTCTGGAATAAAATTGAAATTTTCGAAACTAAATAATTTTCCAGTCCTTCCAAACCCCATTTGAATATCGTCTAATATTAATAAGGCGCCGACCTCTTTACATCTTATCTCAATGGCTTTGAGGTACCCTTCTTTTGGTAGAATGATTCCTGCTTCTGCTTGAATTGATTCGATAACAACTGCTGCAGTTTTTTTTGTGATTTCAGAAATTAGGCTTTCATTATTGAATTCCAAGAATTTGATATCTGGTAGTAGGGGACGAAAGGCGTATTTCATTTCTTCATTTCCCAATAGGCTTAAAGCACCATGAGTTCCGCCATGGTAAGCATCTTTAAAGGCGATGATTTCGCTTCTTCCGGTCACCCTTTTGGCTAGCTTCATGGCACCTTCATTGGCTTCTGAGCCAGAGTTAACAAAGAAAACAGAATCTAAAGAAGAGGGGAGCTGTTCGCTAATGAGTCCTGCTAATTGTACTTGTGGAGATTGGATAAACTCTCCATAAACCATCAGGTGCATATAGGTGTCCACTTGCTCTTTTATGGCTTCTACTACTTTCGGGTTTCTATGCCCAACATTACTTACGGAAACACCAGAAACTAAATCCACCCATTTGTTTCCTTTATCGTCTATTAAATATATTCCTTCTGCTTTTACTACTTCAATAGCCTCTGGTACAAAAGCTGGTGTAGCCAAGTTTTGATAGTATAATTGCCTGTTTGTTAATTGCATGATGTATTCTCTATATTTTGGTGTTCTATAAACAGAGAATATAAACTATATTCCCAATTTTCAGCAAAAATAGTTTTTCTAATCATAAATTATATCTAATAATTCAATTTTAATTGTTTCGAACCTTTGAATGGCTAATTTTGTAAAAAAAACAAAATCATTATGACAAGCTATAAGGAGATATTTGAGAATCTTTGGAAAGATTATATCAAACAAAATCCAGAAACAAAGAAAATATACGACCTTTTTATTACTGAAGGAGAAACTGTAATTAACGATCATATTGCATTTCGTACTTTCGATCATCCCAAAGTGAATATTGACGTTTTAGCCAAGCCCTTTTTAGATGCAGGTTATAAAGAAAATGGCACTTATCATTTCGAAGCCAAAAAGCTAATAGCCCATCACTATGAGCATAAAACAGATAAAGATGCTCCCAAAGTATTTATCAGTGCATTGCAGCCACAATATTTTAGTGTATTTGCTCAAAAAGCCATTGCAGAGACTATAGGTCGAATTCCAGAAGGTTTTGCTAAAGATGCCAGTTTCTTATGGGGAGGCAGTCCATGGGGAAAACCAAATTACAATACCTATTTAAAACTTCAAGAGGAGTCTGAATATGCAGCATGGTTGTATGTTTATGGTTATAGAGCCAATCATTTTACGGTGAACATCAATGCCTTAAAAAACCATACTGATATCTATGAGCTCAATCAGTTTTTGAGAGATAAAGGCTTTGCTATATTAGAGGTAGGAGGAGAGGTGAAAGGAACGCCAGAACAGTTATTGGAGCAATCGAGTATACGAGCAGGAAAGATCGCTGTCGAGTTTGAAGATGGTCCAAGAGAAATTCCATCATGCTTCTATGAATTCGCCAAACGTTATGAAGATGCTCATGGAGTGCTTTACACTGGTTTTATCGCCAAATCAGCCGATAAAATTTTTGAAAGTACCGATAATAAATAGGGTCGTCGACCCTGAAAGCAAAAAAAACTCCCAATCAAACGATTGGGAGTTTTAAATAAAAGCTCTCCTATAAGCGGGGTTCTGTTTCCGTCCTAAGACGGAGTCTATCATTTATCTAGGGTATTAATTGCTCAATACCTCTATCAACCTACCCTCCGGATTTGGCCGGGCAGACCTCCCTTTCCGACGCGCGAAAAATCTCCGGTTTATTTGGTCTTTCAACCCATAAGGTTTACATCGAGCTATAGTCGCCTATAGCAAGCGTAGGCTCTTACCCCACGGTTTCACCCTTACCCTGACATCGAGATGCCATGGCGGTTTACTTTCTGCTGCACTTTCTGTTCTCGATAAATCGAGCCCTTCCCGTTAAGAAGTATGGTGCCCTGTGTTGCCCCGACTTTCCTCGTCAATCCTAAAATTGCCGCGATAGATCAGAGAGCTTTATATTTTTAAGAACTTTTTCGTTGAGCGAAGTTGAAGCCTTGATTTCAATATCTAAGCATCGGTCTTCTATCTTCAGTCTACTGGTAAATCGATAAGTTCAGTCACCTTCTATAAAACTTATTTTTATTTGATACCTGTTGTTCAGTATCTAACTTTTACTTTCTCACTTCTCACTTCTCACTTCCGTCTTCTAACTCTGTCATCCAACTTCCAACCTACTTATAATGAATATGAACTTCAATAGCTCCATATCCATATCTTTGGAAGCTAGCATCTCTTACTTCTATCTCTTCATAACCCCTCAACTCGTCCTTTAGTTTCTTCTTAAGGCTACCATTACCTATACCGTGAATATAAATAATTTTCACATATTGGTGTTGCATGGCATCCTCTAGAGTTTTATTAAAATGCATCAATTGTTCATCAAGTATCTCTTGAGGTTTCATATCTCTAAAATCATCAGATAATGCTGAAATATGTAAATCAACTTCAGCTTCTAATGGAGCATACTTATATTTTTGTATCAATGATTTTTGTTGCTTTACAATAGCTTTTGGTGATTCTTCTATTTTAAGATCTTTAAGCTCATCACTATTTTTACTTATCATTTGCTGATAATCCATAGTAATTAATTCTACAACCATGGCATTGGCATCTAATAAATCAATATTCTTGAAATTATTCTCTTGATAGAATTTGGCTCCTTTAATGCTGAAGCTTTTGTTCAATGGTGAAATTAACTTTTCAGATTTGTCTTTGATGAATAGCACTTGAAGCTGACCTTTAAGCCATTCGTTAATATCTTCTCTGTCAATAGTATCTATAAGGAATTTATTATGAGGACCTAGTACATCATATTCTTGGTTGATAAATGCATTGTCTCTTAATAGGTTAAGACTGAATACGATATCATACTCACTATGGTTCATTAAGTAAATATCTATCAAGCCAGTCATTAGCCACCTTTGGTCTTGTGGAACAAAAGCGAGATAAATTCCTTTCTTTAAATCAAGGCTCTGACGCTTGAATAATTCTGATGAAATATGACTTGGGTTTTGATTATCACCTTCTTTAGCCTCTGGTTTATTTCCAAAGTCTTCATCAAAAAACTGACTGGCTGTTCCTTGATCATCTACTTTCAATAATTCAGTAGTAGAATAGGGGATGTTAAAGCCATCTTGAATACTTACTTCTACCATGGATGGGCTAATTACTTTTGTAATGAATCCTCCGCCTTCTTCGTTTAGAAACTTTACTTTATCACCTAAATTATAAGCCATTTTTTTTGTTTTAATGAGTGTGCAAATTTCGCATAATTTATTTAATTACAAGCCTTATTTTTTGTGCATTTCCAGAATAAAAATATGTTTTCTTTTCTAAAGTTTTTTTGTAGATTTGACAAGTTAATGGCGCCTTTTATGTAAGTAAGTGCTATTTAAAGTTAAAATCAATACATGAGACTGTTTTTGAGCATGTTTGCTTTGGGTTTGTTTTTGATTTTGTTATTCTCCTTTAGTCCAATCAGGCTGCTTGGGAATGGCCAAGATTATGGTGGAATTCAAGTGGATTCTTCAGTTTTTGATTTTGTTGTGTTGAAAAATGATACTAACGCATGGTATTATCAGGTTTTAAAAAGTGACAAAATCTTAATTATTCAAAAAAACATCCCAGCAATTACAGGAAACCGAGCATTTGTAGATTCTAGTCAAGCAGCCAAGGTTGCTTCTTTAGTTTTGTCGAAATTGGAGAATGGGGATTTCCCACCAAGTGTTCAGGTATCTGAATTAAAAAGTCTTCAAATTATTTATTAAGTAATCAATATTTATGAAAAATATGTTACTATTTTCATTTCTAAAAAAGTCAATAAACCCAATAGGTTATCGACTTTGGATAGTTTTACTAGGGCTATTCTTCGCTTTCTCAGCTACTTCACAAAACGATTTATGGATTCCAAAAGCCGATTTAGGTGATGGTTCACCGAGCTTGAAAAGAACTGGAGCGGTAAGCTTTACAATTAATGGTAAGGTATACATTGCACTTGGTAAGGCGGGATCAACTTATCATCAGGATTTATGGCAATATGATACTGTTACTGAAGCATGGACGCAGAAAGCTAATTTTGCTGGTGTTGGAAGAATTGGTGCTTTCGCAATGGTAGTGAATAATCAAGCTATTGTTGGTACGGGTGAAGTGGCCGGTGGTTCGAGAACAAATACAGTTTTCAAATATAATGCATTGTCAAATTCATGGTCAGCTATTGCTGCTTTCTCAGGAGGAGCTAGATCTTATGCTTCTGCATTCTCTATTGGAACAAGTGGGTTTGTTGTTGGAGGTGATGATGGTTCTTTTAGAAATGATCTTTGGAAGTATAATTTCAATAATAATACTTGGACTAGTAGGGCTGCCTTTCCGGGCACGGCAAGGATTAAAGCAGTTGCATTTACAATTGGTACCATGGCTTATTATGGAACGGGTGATATTGGAGTGGGGGCATATAGCCAAGATTTCTATTCCTATAATACCAATACTGATATTTGGACTCCATTGGCTGATTTCCCAGGTGGAATAAGAGGTGGAGCTATTGGTTGTAGTAATGGAACCACTGGATATGTAGGATTAGGAAATAATGGGACATACCTTACAGACTTTTGGAGTTTCGATGGAACTAATTGGGATCAGAAAACAGATTTTACTGGCAATGCTAGAGAGCTGGCTGTTGCATCTGCTGTAGGAAATAAAGTATATGTGGGCACCGGTTTTGGGGGAAATGATTATAAAGATTTTTTTCAATGGGATCCATGTGCGATTCCTCAAATTACGGTCCATCCAGTGGGTTTGGATGTCTGTGAAGCCTATGATATTACACTGACAGTTGAGATTGGAAATCCAAGTACTGAAACTTATGAATGGACAAGGAATGGTAGCCCAGTTGGCGGAAATAGTAATATTTTGTCTATCATTGGTGTAACTACAGCAGATAATGGTTCATATATATGTGAAATCACAAATGCATGTGGAACAGCAACATCTGATGCTGCACTATTAAATGTGACAGCTATTCCTGTAAATTCTCCTACAGGCTTGAGTGTGACTCCAGATATGTTATGTCCTGATAATAATTTCGATATAACCTTATCGGCCAATAATAATGGTGTTAATACTGATACTTTGAGATGGTATACCGAAGCTTGTGGGGGAATTTTACTAGGCACAGGTTATCCTGTAAATAACGATTTAATTGTAGCTGCTCCTGATCCATTGGCTGAAACAAAATACTATGCCAGATGGGAGAATCAATGTGGAGTTACAGATTGTGTTTTTGATAGTGTTATGATAAAAGAAATAGCTGTTGAACCAACCACTATAACTACTTCTCTCGATACGATCTGTTTAAGCTTTAGCGATTCTCTATTCCTTTCTGTTGAGGGAGGAGCTGGTGATTCTTTAGTTTGGTATATTGGTGATATTTGTACTAACCCAAATGCTGAAAGGTTAGATACAGGAATGAGAATCGACCTTTTTACACTTGGAAAAATACCTACTCAAACAACTACATACTCTGCTCGATGGGAGTCTTATTGTGGAGGTAGTGACTTTAGTTCTTCTTGTTTGTTAGTTGATGTATATGTGAATGGTGAGTTTTTTATCACTCCTAATCCTCAAAACAAAACAGTTTGTGAAGGAACAGAATCTGTTTTCTTCAGTGTAGATATAGATTCAGGAGAATCTTTAACAGATTTATTTTATCAATGGTATTTTGGAAATAATGCACTTAGTGGCGCTACCTCAGATACCCTTTGGTTAACTGGAGGAATTACACCTGCAGATGATGGATACTATAAGTGCAAGATTTATAATTCATGTGATACTTTAGTTTCTGATAGTGCCAAGTTAACTGTTAACTTGCTTCCTAATATTATTTTAGAACCTAGTGTTTTAGATACGATTTGTGAAGGGGATAGCTTGACTATGCATCTTCAAGTGGAAGGAACTCCTGTTATTCAAAACCAATGGTATTTTAATAATGTGGCTATTTCGGCTATAGATACTTTCTTAACCATTAATCCTGCTTCTTTTGCAAATACAGGAGAATATTATTGTATCACCACTAATGGTTGTGGTAGTGATACCTCTGCTAAAGTTAATATTGAAGTAGATACCATCCCATTTGTGGTCACACAACCCCTCGATCAAATTGTTTGTTTGAATGCAGATGCTGTGTTTGAGGTAATAGCAAATGGAACTTTACCAATCAATTACCAATGGTATAAAATAGACGATGCAGATGTTTCTGTTGTCTTACCTGGAGAAACAGGATCTACTTTTAGTGTTTCCCCTGTTTTGGCAGCGGATACCGCATTTAGTTATTACTGTATGTTGAGTAATGAATGTTCAGATGGCCCAAGTAGTGATACCGTGAGTTTGTCCATGTATAAACAAGTTGTTAAAATGGATAGCATTGTAAGTGATACCAATAATTTGTGTTTAAATTATCCTACTTACATAGAACTTACAGTATATGGTGGTCTTGGTGATTCTATTCGTTGGTTCTCTGGTGCCTGCGATGGAGATTTATTTACAGTTACAGCTGATACTACTTTAGAAATTGGTGCTCCAAGTGAAACGACCACCTTTTATGCCAGATGGGAAACTCCTTGTGGAGTGAGTAACTGTGACTCTCTAACCATCATCATCAAAGAAGATCCCATTATTCCTGATACAACTATTCTTAGTCTCGACACTATATGTTATAATTATAATGATGAATTATTTGTGAAAGCAGAAGGTGGTTATGGTGATTCATTGGTTTGGTATAAAGGTGATATTTGTACTAATCCAGCCGCCGAGTTTATAGTGGCAGGCGATACTCTTGATTTATTTGCACTTGGTCAAATACCCACGGAAACTACTATGTATTCTGTAAGGTATGAAGTTTATTGTGGCCCTGATGAATCTTACTCGGAATGTAAAACATTCACTATTTATGTGGATGGTGAAATTACCATCACTAGACATCCACAGAACAAAAGTGTATGTGAAGGAATTGATTCTGTGATGTTCTTTATAAAAACAGACCAAACTGAAGCATTGACAAGTTCAAGCTATCAATGGTTCCAAAATGATATTGCTCTTGCTAGCGCAACAAATGATACATTAATTGTTTATGATGTTACTCCTGCTGATAGCGGATATTATTATTGCAAAGTTTATCATGCCTGTGATACGCTGGCTTCTGACTCCGCATTTTTAACAGTGAATATGGTTCCAGAAATTATTACGCAACCTATTGTTTTTGATACTATTTGCGAAGGTGATAGTTTGTCTTTCTTTGTGGAAGCTCAAGGTTCTCCAATATTACAATACCAGTGGAATTTCAAAGGTGTACCCACTTCTGACAATGATTCTATTTTTATTATTAATCCAGCGAGCTTCTTAAATACGGGCAACTATTATTGTATAGTTTCTAATGGTTGTAGTTCTGATACATCAGTTACCGTTCATGTTGAAGTAGATACTATACCTTATATTACTACTCAACCCATCGATCAAATTGTTTGCTTAAATGGAACAGCTCAATTCAATACTGAAGCTGAAGGAACATTACCTGTCGCTTATCAGTGGTATAAAATTGATGGAGCTGGAGTTTCTAGTGTGATATCAGGACAAAGTAGTCCAGATTTGGAAATTACACCAGTAACAGTAATAGATACGCTTTACCATTATTATTGCTTAGTGAGCAATGAATGTTATGATGGAATATCAACTGATACAGTGGCTCTAGAGATGTATTCTCAGCTTCAAGTAATGGATAGTATTGTCAGTGATGTTTATAATGTATGCTATAATTATCCTACTTATCTTGAATTTACTGTTCATGGTGGAGTGGGTGATAGCATTCATTGGTTTACTGGTTCATGTGAAGGTCAAGAATATGCTATAACTGTAGACACGACACTTAGTATTGAGGTTCCTGCTGGAACAACAACCTTCTATGCTCGATGGGAGAATTCTTGTGGAGTGAGTGCTTGTGACTCTATAGTTATTACAGTGTCTGAAGACCCTGAAGCTATAGATTATCTAGAGTTTGAAGATAATGGTATTTGTATTAATCAATACGATTCATTGCGACTAACTGCTTATGGTGGTTCTGGTGATAGTATTTACTGGTTCAAAGGCATAGATTCTGAACCATTTGAAATCACGGTGGATACATTTATTTATGAGACTGACATTCCTGCTAATGATAATGTTTACCGTGCACAATGGGTGAATGCTTGTGGAGCCTCTTTCTTAACTCAGGTTTTATTAGATATCAATGATCAAACTTCTATTAGTCTTCAAACTGATGAGGTTAATGTTTGTGAAGGTGAAGAAGCATTCTTATTTGTTATTGCAGATGGTATTGAACCATTTACTTATCAGTGGTTCTATGAGGGTGTTGCAATAGCTGGAGAATCTAATGATACCTTATTTATAGATGCTGTTCTTGAACCTGTTTTAGGAGATTATTATTGCAATATTCATTCTGATTGTGATACTGTGTCTTCAGAGGTAATTGTGGTTAGTATGAAAGAAAACCCAAGGTTTGTAGAGCCTTTACTAAATGATACTGCATTCTGTATTGGAACAAATGCTGAATTGATAGTTCATGTTACTGGTGAGAGTCCATTATTATATCAATGGTTCAGAGATGGCAATAGTCAGGGTGCACCTTTTCTTAATGACAGTATTTTGGCTATTGAACCGGTTTTGGAAACAGCTGATTACTATGTGAAGGTATTTAATGAATGTACTACTACTTATAGTGATACCATTAATCTTAGAGCATTAGAAAATTTAGAAATTACGGAGCATCCACAACATGTAAGTTCTTGTTTATTGGAAACAGTTTCTTTCTCTGTTGAAACTATTTCTACTGAATTTGTTACATATACTTGGTATAAAGATACTAATCCAACAGTAATTGGAACAGAATCAACTCTGGTAATTGCAAATATTGATTTCCCTGATGAAGGACAGTATTACTGTGTAATAGCTGATACTTGCGGAGAGATTACTTCAGATTATGCTATATTAAACATTAACGAGCCTCCTCATATCTTAAATAACCCATATGGAGCTACTGTTTGTGAGGGTACTTTCTTCCAGTTCGAAGTTTTGGCGGAAGGTGATTCATTAAATTATGTATGGTATAAAAATGGTTTTATTGTTCCATCTGAAGAGAATAATATTCTTCCTTTCGACCCAATTATTAGAGGAGATGAAGGTAGTTATACTGTTGATGTAATTAATAATTGCGGTGAGGATCAGTCTGTTCCTGTAGAACTGCTTGTTGACTATTTACCTAATTTATTAGACAGCTTAGTAGCTGTTCCTGATTCAATATGTCCTGAATGTGATTATGATTCTATTCAATTGATTGCTTATGGTGATGGGGGAGGTTATGGAGACTATATTGAGTGGTATGTTGATGAAGTATCCCCTGATAATGTAGTTGGAGTTGGAAGTTCTATAAATGTAGCTCTTCCTACAAGTACTACAAATTACTTTGCATTCTGGATTAATGACTGTGCACCTTCTGGCTCTGGAATAGGCAATGGTGGTACTGGAGGAGGTTCTGGTGATCCATTAATGGTGACTGTTCATTATATTGAATATGCTGAACCACCAACAACCGTAATTGTGAATGTTAATGATTTTTGTATCACTTCTTATGATAGCATCACGTTATCTGGTAGTGGTGGATTTGGAGAACGACTGAACTGGTTTATTATTGATGGTTCAGATGAAACATATATAGGTCATGGAGAAAGTTTAACTGTTGTGCAACCAATAGACACTACCATTTATGCTGCACATTGGACTAATTTCTGTGGTCATTCAGACAGTGTTGTCATTCAAGTGAATGTTGTTCCTCTTCCTGAAGTGTATCTTACTGATGGTGATACCATTTGTTCAGGTCAAGAGTATACTCCAGAGCTTGTTGTAGCTAATTATTATGATTCATTACAATGGTCTACTACTAGTTTAACTGGATATTTTGATACAGCTAATATTATGTACCCAACTTATTATGATCCGGGTTTAATCAATCATGATACCACTAGAGTTTTCTTAATACTAAAAGCATATGGGCAAGCTAATTGTGAGGATGCGATTGATTCAATAGAATTATATCATCATCCAATTCCGTTCTTGACGTATAATCCATTGCTTACTGCAATTTGTCGGGATTCAATTATCACTCTAACAGGAGAAGGTGCTGAAGAATATATATGGAAGCCCATTGATTCTGATGAACCAATTGAAGAAGGTAATCCAATGGTTTTTAGCCCTGATGTTACTACTGATTATTATATTATTGGTACAAGTAGTGAAGGTTGTTTAGATTCTGTTAGCTTTACTATTGATGTTTATGCAACGCCTTTGGTTGATTTGGGAGATTCTTTATTTATGTATTCTTGTGAGCCTGTTCAGTTAGATGCAGGAGGAGGAGATGGCTCTGAATATTATATTTGGAATAATGGATTTAGAACTCGTGCTATTACAGTTTATGAAACTGGAAACTACTCTGTGATTGTAGGTAATCCAGGTTGTGAGGTTAGTGATACGGGCTATGTATCTCTTTGTAATGGTAGAATGTTTATGCCAACAGCTTTCACACCAAATGCTGATGGATTAAACGAGAGATTTAAACCTATTACATCAGATCCTAGTGTGGAATTCCATATGATGATATTTGATAGATTAGGTAAGATGTTATTCGAAACTTATGATATCCATGAAGGTTGGGATGGTGACGTAGATGGCGAAGCTTGTCCAGCTGGAAATTATGTTTGGCGAATAGATTATCAAGGACAAGGAACTTCTGCTCCGGGTAAGAAAGGAAGTGAAGTAGGAACAGTGATGCTGGTTAGATAGCAAAAAAAGCAGGCTACTATGCCTGCTTTTTTTGTCTTGTCTTGTCTTGTCTTGTCTTGTCTTGTCTTTTGGTTTTATCTTATTAACCTAATACATTTTTTTTCGTTTGCTTAAAAAAGGAAAAAGAATCTGATTGAAGCCTTTTTGAATATCAGCAGAAACTAGATCGATTGAGTATTGTGTACATTTTAGTTTGAGCTGATTTTCAAACCTATTCATCGTTGCTTGATAAGCCTCTTTAATTTCATTGGCTTGGAGTTTGATAACCTCACCAGTTTCAAGATCTATAAATCTTTTAGGTTGAGAATTGAAATTGAAATGGAGTTCGGTTTCTTTATCATGAGTATGGAAAATAATGATTTCATGTTTGTTATGCTTTAAGTGTCTCAAAGAATCAAAGAAATCATCCATCTCTAGCATATTCTCGAATATATCACTAAATAGAATGATAAGACTCCTCTTGTGAAGCGTTGCAGCTAATTGATGTAAGATGGCAGCTGCATTTGTTTCTTTGTTTTCTCCTGAGTTATTATTAATCTGCTGGCTAAGGATTTGGTAGAGATGGCTAATATGGGCGGAGTTCGACTTCGTTTCTGTGTGTTCAGTAATTTGAGTGTCGAAACATGTCAAACCTATAGCATCTCTTTGTTTTTTCAATATATTAATGATGGCTGCTGCAGCAATTATGGAGAATGATATCTTATTTTGTTTTTTTAAAGAATACTCTTTAAGAGGAGGGTAGAACATAGAGGAAGATGTGTCTAAAATAATTTGACATCTTAAATTAGTTTCCTCCTCAAATCTTTTTACGAATAGTTTATCAGTTCTTCCGAATAGTTTCCAATCGATATGTTTAACAGACTCTCCATTATTATACAAACGGTGCTCGGCAAACTCAACAGAGAACCCATGGAAAGGACTTTTATGTAATCCAGTGATAAATCCTTCTACTACTTGTTTGGCAAGTAATTCAAGATTACCGTATCGTTCTATTTGTTGTCTATCTATAGTAAAGCTCATATATAATGACTAAAAAAGCTGTCTTGTCTGGTTACTTTTCCAGAAAAGACAGCTAAATTTATTTTATGATATTTAGTTGTAGATTCTTAAAAAAGAGGCTCTATTTTACCAACTAATACTTGCTTAGGTACAGCACCAACTTGTTTGTCAACAACTTCGCCATTCTTAAAGAAAAGAATGGTAGGGATATTTCTAATACCATATTTTGCTGCAGTCTCAGGATTGTTGTCCACGTCAACTTTTCCAACAACTAATGTATCAGGATAGTCTTCACCTAATTCATTAACGATAGGTCCAACCATTCTACAAGGTCCACACCATACTGCCCAGAAGTCTACTACAACTGGTTTGTCCGATTTTATTACTAACTCTTCAAAGTTAGCATCTGTTAATTCTAAAGCCATATCTTATGTTTTATTTTCCACGCCAAATATAGGTTATTTATGCCTATACATAGGGGCTGCTGTTGATAAAGTTTTATAAATATTTTGAAATTTTGATATAAAAGCCAGTTGGAAGTGGAATTCCTTATTCTGAGAGCTTTTGCAACCAATCAATATTTTGCATCATACCTTTATACCCTGCTCTTTTAACAGCAGAGCCTCTAAATATTTCACCAAAATGCATAGCCTTTAAATTTTGCCAGTCTTTTTTTCTTAATTTTAGTAAATCAGGATGGGGATTGAAGGATTCGGTTTGGTGAGGTTCTGGGTTTTTATTAAATGGGCATACATCCTGACAAATGTCACAGCCATAAATGGTATTCCTGAATTGCTGAGGAGGGATATCTTTAGAAGCAGATTTGTTTTCAATAGTTTGATAACTTAAGCATTTTGTAGCATCCATTTTGTAAGGTTCAAAAAGTGCCTGAGTTGGACAAGCCTTGAGGCATTTATTGCACTCGAGACATAAATCCTCGTGAGTTTTATTAATCGGTTCTAATTCCCGATCGATAAATAAGTGTCCAATAAAAAAAAAAGAGCCGTGTTCTTTGTTAATAAGAAGTGTGTTTTTTCCAATCCATCCTAATCCTCCTTTTTGAGCCCAAATTCTATCTGGAATGGGAGCAGAGTCAGTAAAGGCTCTATAGTTCATTGAGCCAAATTGAGAAACAGCATTTTCTGCTATTCGATTTAGTTTGTTTTTAATGATATCATGATAATCTTTACCATAGGCATATTTGGCCAATCTATAATTATCAGAAATGGCCATTTTCTCCTGAGGAAAATAGTTGAGGATAACCGTAATGATGCTTTTTAGACCTGGCATCAATAATTCCGGGTTGAATTTCATATCAATATGGTTCGCTAGATAAGACATCTTTCCATGATAGTTCTGTTCTAACCATTGAATATAATTCGCTTTCTCCTTTTCTAAAGTTTCAGGTTTAGAGATGCTATAATCTAAAAAACCTTCCTTTAGGCATTCATTTGCAAGAAAATCAGATAGAGAGGAGCTGTTCATCTATTCTCCTTTGAGGTTTTGATTGAAAAGGTCTTCTTGTTTGATGTTTGGGTATTTGCCTAAATGACGGTAAGCCATATCTGTGACTTGTCTACCACGTGGAGTACGCATCATAAATCCTTCTTGAATAAGGAAAGGTTCGTATACTTCTTCTATAGTTCCAGAATCTTCACCTACCGCAGTAGCTATGGTTGTTAAGCCAACAGGACCTCCCTTGAACTTCTCTATAATAGTACTCAATATCTTGTTGTCCATCTCGTCCAACCCATACTTGTCTACATTGAGTGAATTTAAGGCGTATTGAGTGATTGTTAAATCTATAGACCCGTTTCCTTTTACTTCTGCAAAATCCCTCACTCTTCTAAGTAACAAATTAGCTATCCTTGGTGTCCCTCTGCTTCTGCGAGCAATTTCATTAGCAGCCTCCTCAGTAATGGGAACATTAAGAATTCCTGCTGAACGGATAATAATTTTCTCTAATGTAACTGCATCATAATACTGTAGTCTCGATGTGATGCCAAAACGGGAGCGGAGCGGAGCTGTTAATAAGCCAGAACGAGTAGTTGCTCCAATTAGAGTAAAATGATTTAAGTCTATCTGTACGGTTCTTGCATTTGGTCCAGATTCAATCATGATGTCTATTCTATAATCTTCCATAGCAGAATATAGATATTCTTCAATTATTGGACTTAATCTGTGAATTTCATCAATAAATAAAACATCACGCTCATCAAGATTGGTTAATAAGCCTGCTAAATCACCTGGTTTGTCCAATACAGGGCCGCTGGTGACTTTTATTCCAACACCCAATTCATTAGCTATAATATTAGATAGGGTTGTTTTTCCAAGGCCTGGCGGGCCATGTAATAATACATGATCCATAGCTTCATTTCTGTTTTTTGCAGCATTCACAAAAATATTCAGGTTCTCCACTACTTTGCCTTGGCCAGCAAATGTTTCAAATTGACCAGGCCTCAGCATTTGTTCCATTTCTTGTTCTCTAGGATTTAAACCGTCTCCAGAGGCATCTAAGTATTCGTTCATAGGCTTTGTTAATCATGCAAAAATAGGAAATATTCAACTCAAATTAATCCGATTTAAAATTAGATAGCGTTTCTTGGATAATTTAACCTGCCTTCCTAAAAAGGTTGAATTTATAATAATATTCGTCATTTAAATATCGAGGATTATTATTCTTGAGTTTTTAAAAAATGGAATCCATATGGCAGATATTAACATGCAACTAATTTATTCATAAAAATTATTAAAATAGTTTATTATCAATGAGTTTTATTAAAAACACTCTGTAATACTTGATATTCTTCAATTGTTAGCTCATATAATATATTGAAATTTATAATCAAATCCTAGTATTTAAAAAAAAATAAAAAAATCATCGTGAAAAGTTTGGAAATTGGACATATTCGTCTTATATTTGGACAGAATTAAGATTAACTAGGCTTATTTATTTACGAACAATTAGAGAGGACAAAAATTATGAACGTTTTTACACAGAAGATTACAGAAGCAAAAATTATCAATTCTCCCGAATATCAAGAATACTTAGAATTTTTAGAAGAAGAAGCGATGAGCAAAAATCCTGACCAGTTTTGCTTTGAAATGCCTGATAGAAATAACTATGATGAATCAGAATTGAATATCTTCTCTTATAATGATCAGCTATCTGACCAATCAGCAGCATTAGAAGACATAAATTACAGTGGATACGAAATCATTTCTGCTGCTATCTAGCACTGAAAGAATTAAATTGTCAGTTTATAGCTTGTTACAAAGGTTTTTATAGAACTCAAACCTTAGTAACAAGCTTTTTTATTTTATATATTTGCCCCTATGAAATATTATGTTCTCACTCCTTTATTAATTATTTGCGCATTCATCTTAATATTTTATTTCTGGGCTAAAGAACCTACTTTTCCAGAATCTGAGTATACTGAAATTTCAGGATTTTCAAAAGTAAATCACATTCCTTCAGATACTTTTTCCATTATGACTTATAATATTGGTTATTTATCTGGAATGAACAATAATTTGCCATTGGAAAGAAGTCCTTTAGAATTTGATCGTAGTTTAAAAAAAGCCACTGCTTTAATTTTGGACAACAATCCTCAAATTGTAGCTTTACAGGAAATCGATTTCATGTCCAAACGTTCTTTTTACATTAATCAATATGAACAAATAGCAAGTGCCTGTGATTTTACTAATGGTGGAATTGCAATAAACTGGGATAAAACCTATGTTCCTTTTCCATATTGGCCTTTTAAATATCATTTTGGCAAAATTTATTCTGGACAAGCAACATTGTCTAACTTTAACATTATTTCAAATGAAAGAATAGTATTACCTCAACCAAAAAGTAATTTCTTTTTTTTTAATGACTTTTATTTAGACAGATTGGTACAACAAACTTGGGTTAATATTGAGAAAGATAGCCTATTAATATTAAATGTTCATTTTGAAGCCTGGGATGGTTCTACAAGAGAATTGCAAACTGATATTGTCATCTCGCTATATAAAAAGTATGAAAAAGAATACCCAATAGTATTATTAGGAGACTTCAATTGTACTCCACCATATAGTAAAGATGCATTTAATGAATACACAATAAAGAGATTACTTAATATTCCGAGCATATCTTCAGTAATTGATGAATCTAAATATATGCAAAAACCTGAAGAATTTTATACTTTTTATAGTGAAAAGCCTTTTCAGAAAATCGACTATATATTTTATAATAAGCTGTTTTTGAATTGTGTTGAATCAAAAGTCCTCCAAGAAGCGAAGGATATATCGGATCATCTACCCATTTTTGCTCGATTTGAAATAAAAAAGTCAAATAATTAATACAATCATTTTGGGTTAATTATCGTTAAATAGTAGGTTTATGCTTAATATCTGTGGATATTTGCAAGCTTAAAATGAAATAGAATTATTGGGATTTGAAAATATTATTTAAGAAGGTTTTATATTCCATAAAAACATATATTTTTGCAGCATGATTAATAGTGTACGGGTTATATTGTTCGTGAGTGTGGTTGTCCTGTTTTCAGGATGTCGTTTTCAGAAGCTATTGAAGAGTAGTGACTACGATGAGAAGTACGCCATGGCCTTGGAGTTTTACAATCAGAAAGATTATAATAGAGCTCTTCAATTGATGGATCAAATTGTTCCTATATATAAAGGAACAGCAAAGTCTCAAGAATTGGAGTTCATGTATGCTATGAGTTATTTCATGCAAAATGATTATATTCTAGCTAGTTACTATTTTAAGAGATATTATAAAAATTATCCCAGTAGTGAACAAGCAGAAGATGCATTGTATTATAGTGCCTATTGTAATTATCTAGATAGTCCGCGCTCCTCATTGGATCAGGAAACCACAAAGGCTGCAATTCAAGAGATGAAGCTTTTTATGGTTCGGTTTCCAGAGAGCAAGCAGTATGTAAATGCTGAAATCATTGTGAATGAGTTAGAAGCTAAGCTCGAGAAAAAAGAGTATGATATTGCTAAACAATATTATAAAATGGAGGATTATAATGCAGCCATAACAGCATTAAAAACCTATTTAAAGAATTATAATGAAAGTGATTATCGTGAGGATGTCATGTTTTATGTGATGAAGTGCTATTACGATTATGCATTATTAAGTTTTAGTGCCAAGCAGGAGGATAGATTTACTAAATCTATAGGTGCTTATGTTGATTTTGTAGCTTTGTATCCTGAAAGCAAATACAGGAAAGAAGCTGATGAGATGCATGCTGAAGCATCTGCATATATTGGAAGAGAAGTTGTGAGTTCTGAAACTGATGACGAGGAAAATATTGAGGACGAAAATAATAATAAATAATAATATGGATTACAAAAAAGTAAAAACCGATAAGGTTGCCGTAACCAGAAACTTAAGAGATTTTGACGAGTCAACTGAAAACATTTATGAATCTATTGCTATTTTAGCAAAAAGAGCCAATCAAATTAGTAAAGATTTAAAAGAAGAGTTGAATCGTAAGATTGAAGAATTTTCTACTACGGGTGATAATTTGGAAGAAGTGTTTGAGAATAGAGAACAAATAGAAATTGCTAAGTTCTATGAAAGACTTCCAAAACCTACATTATTAGCTATTCAAGAGTTTCTTGAGGATGAAATTTATTACAGAAATCCAGCTAAAGAAGTTGCGAATAATAAAATTTCGTAATTTTTTAAAAGAGCATATTGGACTCCTTTATTAATGTTCTGCATTAGAAAGGAGTTTTTTTGTATTTTTATTAAAATTGAAAAAATAGTGATTCATGCAATTAGAAGGAAAGAAAATTCTATTAGGAATTACTGGTAGTATTGCTGCATATAAAATTCCAATCTTAGTACGTCTATTAAAGAAAGAAGGTGCTGATGTTCAGGTGGTCATGTCAGAATCTGCAAGAGATTTTGTAACTCCTCTAACCTTATCCACACTTTCAGGAAATCCTGCATTATACAAGCCTTTTGATCCAGTTGATGGAAGCTGGAATAGTCATGTGGATATGGGCCAATGGGCCGATTTGCTATTAATGGCTCCATTATCAGCATCTACTATGGCGAAAATGGCCAATGGCTTAAGTGATAGTTTGTTGACTACAACCTATTTGTCAGCCAAATGTCCTGTGTATTTTGCTCCAGCTATGGATTTAGATATGTATGCTCACCCAAGTACACAAATTAATATCGAAAAGCTATTGTCCTTTGGTCATGTGATGATTGAAGCGCAAACAGGTGAATTGGCTAGCGGGCTTTGTGGAGCAGGTAGAATGGAAGAGCCAGAGAAAATAGTGAAAATTATTATTGAACATTTCAAAAAAAAAAATAGTTTCCTCAATAAAAAAGTTCTAATCACTGCTGGACCTACTTATGAAGCTATTGATCCAGTTCGTTTTATTGGAAACCATTCTACAGGTAAAATGGGTTATGCTATTGCCGAAGAGTTTGCCCAGAGAGGTGCTTTAGTTGACTTAGTGAGTGGACCAGTATCAATAAAAGCTACCCATTCAAATATCAATTTGATTATGGTAAAATCTGCTGATGAGATGTTTGAGAATACTTCAAAACATTTTGATGATGCTGATATTGCTGTAATGTCAGCTGCTGTAGCCGATTATAAGCCCTTAATTATTAGTGCTAATAAAATAAAAAAAAGGGATGAGTCTTTAGAAATCAAACTTCAGCCTAATGTTGATATTCTGAGAAGTTTGGGTAAGAAGAAAGATAAGCAATTTATAGTTGGTTTTGCTTTAGAAACTAATAATGAAATGGAAAACGCTCAAAAGAAACTTCAATCTAAAAACTGTGATGCACTGATTCTAAACTCTATGCAAGATGCTGGTGCAGGTTTTGGTCATGATACGAATAAGATATTTATTCTAGGCCATCATCATGAACCCATCGCTTTTGGTTTAAAGCCAAAAACAGAAGTAGCAAAGGATATTTGCAATTATATTGAAAAGCATATTTCCCAATAGTTTATTTTGTAATTTTACATTAAAATATATTGATTTATATGGCGTTTACTACTAACAACATGATTGTTTAAACTTAGATTTATGAAAACTAGATTTTTTCTTTTTATTAGCATTCTACTCATTAGTTTTTCTACCATTGGCCAAGAAATTAATGGCTCAGTTCAAGTGTCTGCAAGGCAGATAGAAGGTACAGATAGAGAGGCATTTAAAGAACTTCAACAAGCTCTTTATGAATTTGTAAATAACACCATTTGGACCAACTACAATTATAAATTAGAAGAAAGGATAGAATGTACTATTCTTTTAACCTTATCAGAAAAAATTTCTTCGGATCAATATAGAGGGAAGTTAAATTTAGTACTTCGTCGCCCAGTATATAAAACCAATTATAATTCTACTATGTTTAATTATGTGGATAGTGATGTCGAATTTACTTATAGTCTAGGTGAGCCATTGTTATATGCTGAGAATAGCTTCTCAAATAATTTAACAAGTTTGATTGCCTATTATGTATATGTTTTTCTTGGTATAGATGCCGATTCATATAGTAACTTAGGTGGAACTCCATATTTTGAAAAAGCCCAAGGAGTAGTTCAAGATGCTCAAAATACTAGTGAACCTGGATGGAAAGCATTTGAGAATATGAAAAATAGATATTGGTTGACTGAAAACCTAATGAATCCCCAATACCGACCAATTAGAGAGAGTATTTATGAATACCATAGAAAAGGTTTAGACTTAATGTATGACAACGTAGAATCTGGAAGGAATAATATTGCGGAAAGTTTGAAAAATCTTCAAAAAGCCAACCGTACAAAACCGGGGTCTTTTCTATTGAGGCTTTATGTGGATTCAAAACGAGATGAAATAATTAAAGTTTTTGGAGAAGGTAGCCCAAACACCAAGACTGAAGTAGTGAATATCATGAAAGAGATAGATCCAGCCAACGGAGATAAATACTCAGCTATTTTAAAGTAATAGTGTAAAATGTTACAACAACTTTCTATAAAAAATTATGTTCTCATTGAGAATCAGATTATTGATTTTCAATCGGGTTTTTCTGTAATTACAGGAGAAACAGGAGCTGGTAAATCTATTATTATAGGAGCATTAGGATTGCTTTTAGGGGATAGAGCCGACAAGGAAGTGGTAATAGATAAAGAGCTAAAATGCATAGTCGAGGGTAGCTTTGGAATTGAGGCATTGAATCTAAAAGCATTTTTCGAAGCATTTGATTTAGATTATGAGGCCAATTGTATAGTTAGAAGAGAAGTGTCCAAAACAGGCAAAAGCAGAGCTTTTGTGAATGATACTCCAGTAAATTTACAGGTCTTAAAAGCATTAGGTATTCGGTTAATGGATATTCATTCACAAAATCAAAATCAGCAATTAAATCAGGCTGAATTTAGGATGAATATAGTGGATGCTTATGCCGATCATGATAAACAATTGTTTCAATATCAATCCCTTTTTTCCACATACAAAAATGGAATAGAAGAGTTAGAACTTTTAAAAGAGAACTATCAGAAACAAATAAATGAACAAGAATATCATCAGTTCTTATTTGATGAAATTGAAAAAGCAGAGGTTCATAAAGGTGAGCAGAAAGAAATAGAGGAGGAGCTTCAGGTATTATCACATGCTGAGGATATAAAACTCGCTTTATTTCAAGCCTCTTCTCATATTACAGGTGAAGATAATAGTATTGTTGAGCAATTAGAATCTATTTTGGCACAGTTACAAAGGGTATCAAGCTTTCAAACAGATATTGCTCTATTAGATGAAAGATTAAATTCATGTATTATTGAATTGAAGGATTTGGGAAATGAAGCTTCAGTTTTAGAAGATCAATTTCAGTATGATCCAGTTAGAATGCAATACCTTAACGATAAATTGGAATCATATTTATCATTATGCAGAAAGCATAGACTCAATAATGCAGATGAATTAGTCGAATTTAAAGAAGAACTCTCCTCAAAAATTTTTTCAGTACAAAATTTAGATGCCAAAATACAGGAATTAGAATTTTCATTGACTAAACAATTAGATGAACTGAAGAATCGAGCCTTTAAAATTAGAGGAACCCGAATTAATGCGGCCAAGAAAATTGAAGAATTAGTTAAGAAGCAGTTAAAAGAATTAGGCTTGGAGAAGGCTGAGCTTAAGATAGAGGTGAACGATTTAGGCGAGCTTGCAAAAAATGGTTCCGATCAAATCCAATTTCTTTTTAAAGCCAATGCAGGCTCTCGTTTTTCTGATATGACTAAAGTGGCCTCAGGTGGAGAAATGTCACGGTTAATGCTGTCATTCAAGTATGTACTGGCATTGAAGAAGGCTTTGCCTAGTATTGTTTTTGATGAAATTGATACAGGGGTATCAGGTGAAGTTGCCGATAAACTTGCAAAATTAATGATGGGCTTAGGAGAAAAACTTCAGGTAATTTCTATCTCTCATCTTCCTCAAATTGCTGCACAAGCCAATCATCATTATTTGGTTTATAAGGAAAATGACTCTATTTTTACTCGCTCAAAAATCAAAAAACTTAACCAACAAGAACGTCTCGAAGAAATCGCAGCTATGCTCAGTGGTTCCAAGGTTGGGGATTCGGCCATTAAGCATGCGAAAGAATTGTTGGGAACAAAAAGCTAAACAAAAACAGATTAATTATGGCTTATAATTTATTAAAAGGTAAAAAAGGTATTATTTTCGGTGCATTGAATGATATGTCGATAGCATGGAAAGTGGCCGAAAAAGCATATGATGAAGGTGCAGAGTTTATCCTAACTAATACTCCTGTGAGTATGCGTTTAGGTTCTGTGGATAAATTGGCAGAAAAATGTAATACTGAAGTTATTCCAGCTGATGCAACAAATGACAAAGACATAGAGAACCTAGTTCAGAAAGCTATTGAGAAGTTTGGTAAAGTTGATTTTGTATTGCATTCTATTGGAATGTCACCAAACGTAAGAAAGAAATTAGTTTATGATAAATTGAACTATGATTATTATCATAAAACATTAGATATCAGTGCACTTTCTTTTCATAAAGTAATTGCAACTTTGAAGAAGCATAATGCCATGAGTGATTGGGGTTCTATCGTTGCCTTATCATATGTTGCAGCACAACGTACACTCTATGGATATAACGATATGGCCGATGCTAAAGCTCTATTGGAATCGATTGCAAGAAGCTTTGGATATATTTACGGAAGAGAGAATAAAGTAAGAGTAAATACAATTAGTCAGTCTCCAACTATTACAACTGCAGGCTCTGGAGTTAAAGGAATTGATGGTTTGATGGATTTCACAGAAAGAATGTCACCACTGGGAAATGCAACTGCTGAAGAGTGTGCCGATTATTGTTTGACATTATTTAGTGACCTTACCCGAAAGGTGACCATGCAAAACTTATTCCATGATGGTGGATTTAGTAGTATGGGTATGAGTTTAAGGGCAATGACTCAATATGGAAAGAGTTTAGACATGGATATTGAAGAGTAGAAGATCAAATGATACGATTTATATCAAAAAAAAGCTTCTAAACAATTGTTTAGAAGCTTTTTTTTCTATTTGATTCTGATTATTCTGGAGAAATAGCATCTGTTGGACAAACATCAGCACAAGCACCACAATCAGTACAAAGTTCAGGATCGATTTTATAAATATCACCTTCTGAGATTGCATCTACTGGACACTCGTCAATACAAGTTCCACAAGCAATACAATCATCATTAATTACATAAGCCATAATGATAAGTTTTAAAATTAAATTTAATTTAGTTATTCCCTGCAAAAGTATATTTTTTTTTAATTGGTAAAAACTAAAATTCATGTTAAAGAAAATTTAAATAGATTCTAAATAGATAACAAAAACAAACGTTTGCATTGGTATTTGTTAATAGCAAATGAAATTCGCACTACATTTGTATAGATAAAAAAAACTCATTGAAATGACTAACAATAAAGATAAAGCGATTGAACTCGACCATGTCGTAATTCGCTTTTCAGGTGACTCCGGTGATGGGATGCAACTAACTGGAACCCTGTTTTCTGACACCGCTGCAATATTAGGGAATGGAATTGCAACCTTTCCTGATTACCCTGCAGAGATCAGAGCTCCTCAAGGTACCGTTGGCGGCGTATCTGGCTTCCAGGTTCATTTTGGTTATGATATCAATACTCCTGGTGATTATGCCGATGTATTGGTGGCCATGAATCCGGCAGCTCTTAAAGCCAATGCAAAATGGACCAAACGAGGTGGTACAATGTTACTAGATCGTGATGCTTTTACTGCTAAAAACCTATTAAAGGCTGGCTATGAAACTGACGATCCAATAAAAGAGGATGGAATTGGAGGATTCAATATTATTTATGCTCCTATCAGTACCATGACTCAAGAAACATTGAAAAACTCAGGTTTGGATAATAAAACAGTCCTAAGAAGTAAAAATATGTTTGCTCTTGGTATTTGTTTCTACTTATTCAATAAACCATTAAAATTTACTGAAGCTTTCTTTGAAAAGAAATTTAAAAAAGTTCCAAAAATTATTGAAGCCAATAAAATGGTTTTAAAAGCTGGGTATAATTATGGTTATGTGGTTCAAGAATTGACTCCATATAAAGTGACTGCTGACGAAATTGAAAAAGGAACTTATAGAAATATTAATGGTAATACAGCCACTGCCTGGGGATGTATTGCTGCTGCTGAAAAAGCAAACTTGCCTTTGTTTTGTGGTTCGTATCCTATAACCCCTGCTACGGAAATTCTTCAAGAATTAGCAAAACACAATAGTTTAAATGTTAGAACTTTTCAGGCAGAGGATGAAATTGGAGGTATTACATCAGCCATTGGTGCTAGTTTTGCTGGAAACTTTGCTGTAACAACTACTTCTGGTCCAGGTTTAGCCTTGAAAACGGAAGCTATTGGTTTAGCTATGATTACAGAATTACCTCTAGTTATTGTAAATGTACAAAGAGGAGGGCCAAGTACCGGACTTCCAACTAAAACGGAGCAATCGGATTTATTACAAGCAGTGCAAGGTAGAAATGGAGAAGCTCCTGTACCAGTAATTGCTGCAAGTACTCCTTCTAATTGCTATGATTATGCCTTTGCAGCAAGTAAAATTGCTTTGGAACATATGACACCCGTTATTCTTTTAACTGATGGGTTCTTGGCAAATGGTAGTCAACCCATGAAAATTGAAAATACAGATACACTTCCAGATATTATAGTACCTCATGCCACTTTTAAAGAAGGAGAAGAATATTTACCTTATGAGCGTGATGAGAAAACCTTAGTTAGAAAATGGGCAGCTCCTGGAGTTGCTGGTTTAGAACATCGTATTGGTGGTTTAGAGAAAATGGATAAAACAGGCACTGTATCTTATGTTCCTGAAAATCACGAGCTCATGACTGATTATAGGGAGAGAAAAGTCGATTACATTGAGAATGTAATCCCTGAACAAGTACTAATAGGTGCACCTGATGCAGATTTATTAGTTGTTGGATGGGGAGGAACCTATGGTCACCTTTTAACTGCAGTTCATGACCTTCAAGCTGAAGGTAAGAGTATCGCTCTTGCTCATTTTAACTATATTAAACCTCTTCCAAAAAATACAGAAGATATTTTAAGAAGTTCTAAGAAAGTTGTTGTAGCAGAATTAAATAATGGTCAATTTGCGAAATATCTGCGTCAGAATTTCACTAATATTGATTTCTTACAGTATAACAAGATGATGGGTTTACCATTTACTGTAGAAGAATTGACCAATCATTTTAACAAATTAATGGAGGAGAAATAAAATGGCTACGCAAGAAACAGTAAAACTTACTTTTAAAGATTTTAAAAGTGACCAAGAAGTTAGATGGTGTGCCGGATGTGGGGATCATGCCATTTTAAATTCAGTTCATAAGACTTTGGCAGCTATTGGTAAGCCACGTGAAAACTATACCATAATTAGTGGTATTGGTTGTTCATCAAGGTTTCCATACTATATGAATACCTATGCTTTTCATACTATTCATGGACGTGCATTGGCTATTGCTAGTGGAACTAAAACTGCTAATCCAGATTTAAGCGTTTGGGTAATTACAGGTGATGGTGATGGTTTAGCTATTGGCGGAAACCACTTTATTCATGCTATTCGCCGTAATATCAATATGAATGTTTTATTATTCAATAATGAGATTTATGGTTTAACCAAGGGACAGTATAGTCCAACTACTCAAGAAGGTTTGGTAACAAAAACTTCTCCAAATGGAAGTATTGAACATCCTTTTAACCCTGGTGAACTTGTATTGGGTTCTAATGGTCATTATTTTGCTCGCTCCATAGATGTCAGTATGAAATTAACCAATGAGATATTGGAAAATGCGGAAGCTCATAATGGAACATCTATTGTTGAAATACTTCAGAACTGTGTGATTTTTAATGATAAAACTCATGGTTACTATACTGATAAAGCTGAGAAATTAGATCGTCAGATTATTTTGCGTCATGGTGAGAAGATGATTTTTGGAAAAGAGAATGACAAAGGTTTAATTCTTGATGGAATGAAACTTAAAGTGGTGAAAATAGGTGAAGATGGGATTTCTGAGGATGATATCCTTGTTCATGATGCCCATGAAGAAAGTCCTTTTTTACATTGGATGTTAATCAGAATGAAAGGGCCAGAATTTCCAATAGCTTTAGGTGTAATTAGAGAGACTGAAGGTACTACTTATGGTGACAAAATGGAAGCTCAAGTGGCTGAACGAAAAGAGAAATCATCAATTAAGACCATGAATGATCTCTTACATTCAGGAGCTACATGGCAAGTTGATTAGTTGCTGTACCCAAATTAAGATAATGAGTAAGCCCGCATTTGCGGGCTTTTTTTGCACCTAGTCATCAAAGTTTTCTTAAATTTGATAAATCATGGAAAAAGAAGAGAAAATAGATAGAAGCTTATGGCGAAAATGGATAAAATATCTATTTTCTACTGTTTTCATTCTTTTGATTCTGACCATTTTTCTATTTCCTCCACTATATACAAAATATATATTGCGACCCATGTTGGAAGAAACATTTTCGCAGCTCACCAACGAGAGGTATCAATTGGATTTTGATAAAATGAGATGGAAATTGTTTAATCGAAGTATTTTTTTAAATCACATTAGAATTCAACAAGCTAATGATAGTGTATATAATCCTCATATTCAATATGTAGAACTAGATACCCTATCTATTAATGGGATACAATACCTTGATCTATTAACTGGGGAGGCAAAGGTTAAATCTCTTGAGCTTATAAATCTTAATCTTGGATTAAATATTTATACAGAGATAGATAGCAGTGAAAAAATGAATACTAAAGTGGTAAATAGATCTGGTTTTTTACACTCTTTAGAGTTAGAGAAGTTTAATTTGGATAAATTTAATATGGATATTAACTTAGATGGAGACAGCTTATTACAGATTCGCAAAGCAGATTTTAGTGTTCTTCAATTATTTGCTGATTCTTTGAATTATCCTAACTCTATTGACTTGCCAATTTTTGAAGCTGTGAACATCAATGCAAAAAATGTTGATTTTCAAAAAAAGAAAACTTCTATTTCCATTCAGGATTTAACGTTCAGCGAAAACCAGACTATTCATCAGGCTGTATTAAAATTTAAAGAATTGCTGCATAAGAACTTATTAAATGATAATCAGCAAAGAATTGAGGAGGCTAGCTTTGAGCTTGATTCAATCGCATGGATAGAACACCCTGAAAAATCTTTTCTAAAGGGAAATACCTTAAGACTTAGCTTGTCGCGACTTGTAAACACTGTTAATACACTGACTGGTGAAAAGCCTGAAGCAAGTTTGCAAAAGATTAAAAACGTAATTGAAAATTCCGGATTAGATTTTGAGGTTGATAAAATACATGTGGAACTGAAAAATTTAAAACAAGAGCATCCTCAAATGGATTTTGAGATTGTAGATTTGAATTATCAAATAATCCAAGCTTTGACCCATCAGCAAAAGTTTGAGATGAATAGCTATACTTTGGAAAGTGATACTATGTCTTTGTTGCTAAAAAAGGAAGGAGATAGTCTTTCTTTTTCGTCTTTTATATTTGATCAATCTCAATCTACATTAAATATAAAGGACATTCATTTTGTTAAAAACAAGGGATTGGTTAGTGCTTGGTATATTGCGATGCTTAAATTGGAGGGGTTTTCTCCATTTCAATTTTTAGAAGAGGATATTCTGAAATTAAATCACATGCATATTATGACACCTGAAGTGAATATAAATAAATCAGAATTTGTACATAATCAAAGCAATACGTTTCCTATACTTTTAGATATTGATAAATTCGATATGCAAAACGCTAGATTTGAATGGAAAGAAAAAGGAATTGAAATAGGTCAAACAGACCTTTATATCGATAATATTATAATTCCTCCTGGGTTTTCAGGTCATTGGGAAAGTGTATTTGAAAGTGGACAAGGGCTTATCGGCAAGTTGGAATATCAGTCTCATGATGGAAAAATGCAAGTCAATTCAAAGGATTTTAAATTTGATACAAATTTGGGATTATTGGCTTTAAAAGAAATAGATGTGAAGTCGCTATATTTTTCTAAAGAAAATCCTGGACTGATTCAGGCGGAAGAATTGATGATTAATGGGGTTAATTGGAAAGAGTTATTGAATCATTCTTCCTTAATAAAGGTTGATACAATAAAATGTATGAGTTTGAATGTAATAGGGAATATCATAAGTCAAAATCAATCTTCTAAGAGAAATAATACAATACCTTGGTCAGCTTTTTGTTCCTATATAAATTTACCTAATATATATGCCCATATTGAACATTCAGCTTTAAATAATACATCGAAGATAAACCTGGAGGAGCTAGACATTGAAGGTGCTGGCTTAAATTTAGATTTCGCTAGGCCCTACTTTTTGGAAGCTAAGAAATTGAAGTTTTCTGCTATGAAATCTTTCTATTCACAAATTCAAGACTCACTTTTGCTGAGAATAGCTAGTTGGAGTTTTACTTTAGCCCAAAAGAGGTTTGATGGTCATCAGGTTATGTTTCAATATGAAAACCAAGAAGATTCCTCCAAAATAAAATCTCATCTACAAATAGATATAGATAAGTTATCAATAGGGGGTATAGAGCCATTTGATATGTATTTGGAGAAGCAGTTTCTTTTTGATTCCATCTATATTAATAATCCTAAATTAAAGCTTAATGGAGATAGACAAACCAAAATAGTTTACCAAACCAATGCTAAAAGTTTTTACGAGTCATTAGGGCACTATATAGACAAAGTAAAAGCAGTAGGGGTAAACGACTTTGTTGTAGAAGATTTAAATCTTTCTATAAAAAATAAATATATGGAAAGGATGGATCATATTGGCTTAGAATCTTTTGACCTACATGTTCACGATTTTTATGTGGATTATAAAGTATTCCATAAATTAGATCGTTTTTTATTTTCAGAGAACACTGAGCTTGAATTAAATGAATACTTCCAAAGTGTAAATAATGGAGAGCGGCTTATTTATTTGAAGAGTGCCAAAGGTTCTACTTCAGATAATAGGCTTCAGGTTAGTGATTTACAGGTGTTGTCTTTAGGAGATTCTATTAGGTTTCCTGCCAATATACGAGTGAAAGACATTTTACTCAATGATTTAAAAATGAGTCCAGGAAATATACAGCCCCGTTTATTTATAGGCAGTCTGTTATTTCAAGAACCTGAACTCGATTTAAAAAGTTATAAAAATAAAAAAGAGCAGAAAAAGGCTTTTAGTTTAGAGGAAATAGATTTCTTTAATTCCATAAAAGGACAGTTCTCGGCCATAAATATTAACCGAATTGAATTGTCTGATTTTGATTTCAGCATGCCAATAAGGATTAAGCAAAGTTCCAAAATCTATGATTTTAAAAATATTGATTTGACTTTAGAAGGAATCGTGATCGATAGTAATAATATAGCTTTTACAAACGACAAGTTTTTTTACTGCGATGATGTGAGATTGAATCTTCCACAATTTTCAATGATTTCGCCAGATCGTTTTTATAATTATAGCTTCGAGAATATGAGTTTGAGTAGCCATGATAAATCTATTCACTTTGATTCAGTGATGATAGTCTCTAGATATGATAGAAAGACTTTTGTAGCCAATCAGACGTATCAGACAGATCAAATGGATATCACTATTCCTATATTGAAATTAGAGGGAATAGGGTATAGGGAAGCTATTTTTCGAAATAGATATACTTTAGAGAAACTAGAATTTTCTGAAGCTCAAATCTTTATTTATAAGGATAAAAGGCTTCCTCCTGATACTTCTAAGTATAAAACTATGCCGGCACAGGCTATTGAAAATATTCGTTTTTATTTGAATATTGATACCATTCAATTTAATGATGGCTTTGTTAAATATGAGGAGCGAAGTCAGATTGTAGATGATAATGGAGTCATTTTTTTTGATCGAATGAATGGGAAAATAATAGGATTTAGCAATGATACCGATTTTAGAAATTTTGGTGGAACTTTGAAGATTAATGCTCAGGCAAGGCTAATGTCTGAAGCTGATGTTTCCTTAAATGCCTATTTTCCTTTAAATTCGAAAGAACAGAATTTTGTTGTGCTTGCTTCTATGAATACCTTAGATGCGACCTCTTTAAATCCTCTATTACAGCCCTTAACAAGAATGCAAGCTAAAGCTGGTGTTTTAAGTCAGTTACAGATGAATGTAAAAGGTAATGATAAAGAAGGTTATGGATATATGGTCTTGCGTTATGAAGATTTAAAAGTTGAAGTTCTGAAAAAAAATATGGAGGAAAGTAATTTGGCATCTTTTTTAGCCAATTCTATTCTCATTAAACAAAACAATAATAATATATTTAGAATACGGAAGGGGCCTATTTTTTATGAGAGAACCCCTTATAGAGGAGTCATACATTATTTATCACATTTTGCCATTATGGGAGCTAAAACAAGTCTAGGGATTGACACCCGTAAAACAGCAAGAAAAATTAAACAAATTGAAAAAGCTCTCCAAAAATAGACTCTTCCATATTGTTTTAGTCTTTTCTTTAATAATGATAGCCATCCTCCGTTTCTTTTTTGGATGGTGTAATATTTTTATCTGCCTTGGTGGTTTAGGAGTTTTAATTGCTTGGCAAATTCTTTCTGATTATCATAAGGAGTAGTTTTAACCTAGGTAGATGATCTAAAGTTTCTATTCTGGTTATTAAAAAAAAAAGTGCTAACTTTATCATTCGAACATAATATTTTACTTTATTCTTAGATATTTTAGAGAATGAGTAAATTGGTATCAATAAAAGAAATATTTTTGCAGGCTCAAAATAATTAACGCGATGGAAAGTAATAAAGGTTTTAGAAAGTTTTATAGAGAAGAAAAGCCAGAAATGGAAGAATTGGAAAAGCAAGAACCTGTAAAGCCTAAAAAGAAGAGACAACGTGTTTCTGCCAGTACATTAACTTCAATTCAAAATCGCTCAGAAGATGAATTAATTAGACTCAATAAATTTCTTGCACATTCTGGTGTTTGTAGCAGGAGAGAGGCAGATAAACATATTCAAGCCGGAATGGTGAGAGTAAACGGGGAAGTGATTAAAGAAATGGGGCATAAAGTTCATCCAACTGATAGAATTCAGTATGATGGGAAAACCCTAAAACGTGAAAAACTGGTTTATGTATTATTAAATAAGCCTAAAGGTTTCATTACTTCTATGGACGATCCTTTTGAAAGAAAAACAGTAATGAGTTTGGTAGAACATGCAGTGAAAGAAAGAATATACCCAGTAGGCAGATTGGATAGAAATACTACAGGATTATTGCTTTTTACCAATGATGGACAAATGGCTAAGAAGCTAACACATCCTTCGCATCAAATTAAAAAGATTTATCACGTTACTTTAGATAAAGACCTTGAGCTTGAGCATTTCGAGACCATAATGAACGAGGGAGTAGATCTAGAGGATGGCTTAATAAAACCCGATGCCATTGCCTATGTTTATGATGATAATAAAAGAGAAATTGGAATAGAGATACATTCAGGTAAAAATAGGATTGTAAGGCGTATTTTTGAAAAGTTCGATTATCAAGTATTCAAGCTGGATAGAGTGAAGTTTGGAGGTTTGACCAAAAAAGACTTACCAAGGAGTAAATGGAGATTCTTAACTCTTCCTGAGATTAATATGTTGAAAGTACTGTCCTAATTCCATTAAAGAATAAGATATTAAAGCTTCATGAAATTCGTTTTGTGAAGCTTTTGTTTTTTATTGAAATAGGTATTATAAATGAGAAGGCGGTAGTAAACCATTAATTTGGTTTATTTATCTTTGAAGCAGATACAAACTAGTAAAACTAATGATAAACTCTTTTTACCACCGCCTACAACTGTGTTTACTAATTACTTATGTACTCATAGGTTCGATGGCCATGAGCCAAACCAACGATACGTTTGCAAATTGGGATAATTATTATCAAGAGTGGAATTTCCATGTAGCCTCACAAGATATTATTGACAATCCAGATACACAAGGAATATATCCATCGGCTCAATGCCAACAAGTATTGACTAATAGGGACCCTTATGATTTTATATATACAGACTTTTACGATGCTTCCAATTTTGATTATTTATTTCAACCTTCGAAGCTTTTATGTTATTAAAAACCTCTGTTCTACATTAAATAAGGCCACATTTTCAAATAATTAGGGGTCACATTAAAAATTATGGGGAGCAATGGTTTTTAGCCTTTTCATAGTTACA
>NZ_JABKCA010000041.1 GCF_013166655.1 Lentimicrobium sp. L6 | reverse complement strand
CATATGTATATCTGTAACTTAAAAAAATAGACAGCTTAAGTTAACGCTAATGCCCCATGGGGAGCCAAAAAAATCAGATTTTAGTTTCAAAAATCAAATTAGAATAGAATATCAAATTTTTCAATCTAATCATTTTGCTGAATCTTTTCCCTGACTCCCCTTGGGGTTGGGGAAATCAGGGAAAATTAAACTATAGTAATTCTTATTGATTAGTAACAAATATTAATTGAGCTAATGAAACAATTACTTAATAAAAGCAAGGAGGTAAGTACCTAACATCATAATATTCTATCTTTTTTTCGTTTACCCCAACAGCTGACGCTTCGGTTAATGACGATACTATCATTATCGCTACATTCATCGTAGCGAACAGCATCGTTCCGGCCCAAGGGGAGCGAAAAAAGTATACTCCAGAGCAATTAGTTCTACAGTTTAGTGAAAAAATAAATTTATAGCATATTGAATTAGGCTCATTAAGCAGAGTAAATAATTGAACACCTCAAAAAAATTAATCTTCAAACTCGTTTTCGTCATTATAGATTTCGCTTGGCCTACCAAATAAGGAGATGATTTTTCCCGAAATCAATCCTGCAACTATAGCAATGATGACAGTAACACCAATTGCTTTTAATTGTGAACTGGCATCTAAACCATCTACAATAACAATAGCTGCTAATCCACCAAAAATACCAGGGATTCCGTGAAGGTTAGAAACACCGCAGGTATCTATAATTTTATGAAACTTTTCTTGCTTCTCTTGTAATAGTGCAAATCCAACTGTGGAAATAACACCGGCAATTAAACCAATAACCATAGCTTCGAAATGAGTAGCATGATCACAAGTAGCTCCAATAGCCACACCTCCTGCTAAAGCTGCATTGGCAATATCAGCAGCATTAATTTTACCTCTAATAGAAACCGAAGCAATATAAGTAGCCACAGTAGAACCACAGAGCGCAATAAATACATTTACGACTGTAGCTGGAATAGCAGCAGCAGGAACTAAAGCCGCACAGAAACTTGGCCAAAATACCCAAAGTACCATAGAACCTAATAGAGAATAACGATCAGAAGTAGCGTCAGCTTCAATAGGAATTTCTCTTTGATGTTTTGTAGATAAGGAAACAGCAGCAGAGATTCCGAAGATAGCACCAAAGGCATGAATGATAATCGATCCACCAGTATCAGCAATAGTACCCACGAAATGGAAATGATCATCTAAAACTATGACTTCGTTTAAAATGTAAAATGGAATAAACAATAAACCCAGAATCATATACTGGTACATTTTTAATCTACCAAGTAGCGCTCCGGCAGCAATTAACAAACTGGCCGCTCCAAATTCCGCTAAGATAAAATGCTCAATTTCACTTTTCTCAGCAAAAAAGCTCAAACTACTTATAGCCAAATACATGGGCAAAGAAACGCTAACCAAAAGGAAGGTTGCTGTTAAGGCTGACTTTCCATAGTTTTTGACAAAGACCATCAAAAAGCCGAAACCAATAAGAAGCATAGCCATAATATGAATGGCTCTATTATACTGTTGGACTTCTAGAACTTCAGTTATTCCAGAACTTTTAAAATCTAGCGCAAAAGCGCTTGAGGCCGAACCCAACAAAAAAATGGACACAGCAATAGCATTAAACAAAGTTTTCTTCATGTGATTTGATTTATTAAGGGCGCAAATGTAAGCCAGCCTTAGCCCTGTTAATCAATTAGCAATGAAAAGTGAAATTATTTATAAGCTTTATTCATAAGCATAAGTGATTTTCTTAGAGATAGGAACCTTTCTCCCCAAGAAATATTTAATGACATTACTTTTTGCTGAATAATGACAATAATACATACAAAATAATAACGACTGGAAAAGCGCCAATTTGGAGGAGGGCAAGAAATAAAATACTCAGCCCCAAGAAAACAAAGCGAATGGCATTATCCTTCCATTTTAAATTCTTAAATTTTAAACTAAACAATGGAAGTTCAGAGACCAGTAACATAGACAATGCAAAAGAGAGCGCAAGTAAGATGTAGTAATTATTGAGCCAAAGGAGTTGCATACTAAAAACACCATCGATAAGAAATGGCAAACTACCTACAAACAAAGCCAATGCGGGAGTAGGCAATCCAATAAAACTATCGGTTTGCCTGGTATCGATATTAAATTTAGCCAATCGGAAGGCAGACAATACAGGAATAATAAAAGCCAGAAAAGGCAATATAGCAAGCCCACCTATCATCATATTGGGTAAGTATTCGCTTTTTTGCATCAATTGGAACATAATAAAACCGGGAACCAAACCAAAGCTAACCATATCAGCTAAGCTATCCATTTGCTTTCCCATTTCGGACTTCACATTTAATGCTCTGGCAGCCAAACCATCAAAGAAATCGAAAAAAGCGCCCAAAGCCATTAATGCCGCAGCCAACTGTAATTGACCAAAGAAACTAAAATAGATGGCCATAATACCACTTAAGAGATTAAAAGAAGTGATGATGTTTGGAATATGTTTTTTCATTTCTATATATTATTAAAAATCAATACAAATTTAGCCTTAAAAACGAAACCCAGTAACCAGTACACCCAGCACCCAGCACCCAGTTTCCTATACCTTCGGCTCCCACTTTACATCTCCATCGCCCAACTCGTTGGCAAATTTACGAGCCAGTACAAATAAGAAATCGGACATTCTATTTAAGTATTTCAAAACTAAAGGATCCACATTTCCATCGGGGAATGCTTTTAAGGTAATACGTTCTGCTCGTCGACAAATGGTTCGAGCCACATGAGCATGAGAAGCCAAAATCTGACCGCTTGGAAGAATAAAGGACGTTAGAGAGGGTAAGCTCTCATTCATCTCATCTATCTTACTTTCCAATAGCTTAATGTCGTCTTCTAATAGCTCTGGCATTTTTTTCAAGACCTCCTCAGAATCCACCGCTACCCTGCTTTCTGCAGTAAAAAGTCGCTCTTGAATCACCAATAATAAATCTTTAATCTTTTTATCTTCACTCAAATCCCTAATGATTCCAATATAGCTTTTTAGTTCATCGATGGTTCCATAAGCTTCTACTCTATCATCGTATTTAGGCACTCGAGTTCCACCAATTAAAGAAGTCTGCCCTTTATCACCTTGTTTAGTATATATTTTCCACTCCATGATTATCTTTTTATAGCTGCAAAACTACAAGATTTACAAATAAAAAATCATATTCGCAATTCTTTAACGTGTTCCTAAATTTAGGAACCCTACCATCTTTTTTGAATAAGATTAAAGCTCATATATACAAGATCATGTCCTTTGGGTCTAGGAACCCCCTCTATTTCTTCCTGAGGACTATTAAACCAAGCGGCATTTCCTTCCGCATTTTCGTAATAATAATCGACATGCTGAAACTGTATGTCAGTTTGCAAATCACTGTACAATAAATACACTTCTTGGAAATATCTAAAAGCCTCTGTTTTATCCATTACCAATGGCTCACCCGCAGATGAACTCAAAAGAGTTTCTCTTTTGGTGACTAGCCCCCCAACTGTGGTGACCAACGTTTCGGAGTGAGCTATACTATCGGCATCAAAACCACTGATTTTGTAACCTCCACTACCCCCAACTTTGTAATCATAATTATAGAAATTATTCATTTCCCAATCCCCATTAAGGAAGTAATACTGCTTAGCTTGAACAGGAAAACCATCAATATAGTCATACTCATATTTTTTTGCATAACTCACTGTATCCGATCTTAAATGTTCTTGTACATAAGAAATAAGCTTATCATTAGCATAAGAATATGATGTTGAAACATCATGTCGCCAAACATCATAGAAGTTAGTATAATGATTCATTTCCTGAATTTTCCCATCCTCGATGATATATTCTATTTTGGCGGTTTCAGTCCATGTTCCCATCCAGTTATAATTCACTGTTAATGTAACTTTCGGAAGGTTATATTCATAATTCAATTCATTAACCATTTCCCAGTCGCCAGAAGCCCCTGTTTTGGCATAAAGCTCTGCTTTTACAAGTTTGTCTATATTATAGTAATAATCAAACCTTTGGCTTTCCACATTATGATCATAAAATATGGCTGTCTTAATTCGCTTTGGCAAACCCGAAGTATCGGGGGCTTTATCATCATCTTTTACACAAGATGGAAGTACGAATACAAGAAGAAGTAAATAGACTAGTTTTTTCATAGATTGCAAGTATTATCAAGTGTTTTATAAACGATAATTATGATATCATTTGCAAAAATAGGGATAAACCAATAGCCCACAATACATTTATCATGATTTTCTATTCTTGAATAACATCTCTTAATAGAAGGAATAAATCGTCAAACTCAGTAAGCGGTAGGCTTTGAAAATCATCATCAGGGCTATGATAGGCTGTGGCCTCTGAACCTATCGTATAAATAAAAACAGCTGATACCCCTTTCTCATAGAATGGGCAATGGTCACTATTACAACGCTCTCCTCTAGCCTTCACCTCCTTTAAATACTGCTTTTTCTGATTAACTTGTACCAGCCGATTAAAAACTCGTGGAACCGTATTCGCATTCACCACTGTTATTCCATCGCTACCAGTAGCCACCATATCTAGGTTAATCATCATTTTCACCATCCTCAAATCGAAAGGAAAATGATTGGCCATATATCTACTTCCCAGGAGACCAGCTTCTTCTCCGCTGAATAAGGCAAAAACAATGGAACAATCAGGCTTATTTTCAGGTTTTGCAAAATACTTAGCCAATTCCATCACCATTACTGTTCCGCTAGCATTATCATTTGCCCCTCTATAAATGGCCTGCCCCATCATACCAAGGTGATCGTAATGAGCACCAACAATAATAATGCTATCCTTATATCTTTCTCCTTCCACAAAGCCCCAAACATTTTGAGTTTTGTGGGAGGGATTAAAAACACTTTCTACCTCAAGATGAAGACTAGTAATACTATCTCTTATCTTTTCTCTATTTACTTTTAATACCATATATAAAGAAGTATCTCTTCCATGATAAACACTCCAGATAGGCTGCTTCTCTTCTAAATACAAAAATCCTTTTGCATGATATATATTCGCTTTCAAGAATTCTTTATAAGCCTGATCACCCACTAAAAAAGTTTGACTCAAATCACTTTTCTTTTCCTCTTCTGAAAGAGGTAAATACATAGTTGAAAAATCACCACTTGTTGAAACGGAAGAGGCCCCAACTACATAATCAAGTCCAGCCTTGAGTTCTTGTTGATTTAAGGAAAGAGAAATAGGATTAGGAAAGGTATTGATGGCAAATTCATATTCTTGATAATAGCTGCCGGTAATGGTTTCCAGTTTATACTTCTTAAATTGCTTGGCAATATATTTAGCCGCCTTAGCATCTCCATTATTCACATAAGCTCTTCCAGCAAAAGAGGTAGAAGTGAGCTTTTTCAAATGCTTCTCCACAGATTTTCGATCCTGAGCTTGTAAACCAAAAAAGCTCCATGTGAACAGTATCATCATGAAGCTTTTTAATATCATAGTAGAATTATGCATCTATCAAATTAAATTTCCGCTCTAACATATTCACCAATTTTGCAAAAGGCTCCGATTCTTCATCCCAATTAAAACGATATTTTAGCGTACTGAAATATTGCATGGCATCCTCCAGCTTTTTAAAATTATTGAGGGTATATATTATATCTTCATACTTCTGAGCATTACCACCAAACAACTCGTTAATAAAATAGAATTTATCATTGATTCCGATGACAGACTTCAGGTTTTCTATTCTATTATTCTGTAGTTTTTCTACTATCGAATGGGTATTACGTGCGTCAGCTAATTTTTTATTTAAATCAGATATCTCGGGACTGGTTTTTACTTGGCTAAACAAATTATTTTCTAGATTAGGCTGCTCAATCATATCGTCTAAAGAGGACTTTACTTCTTCTACCTGCTCTTCCGGTATTTTTTCCTCTACTTCCACTTTGAAATCTATCTCTACTATCTCCTCTTGTACTTCTTCAATCACCTCTTCGGACATGCTTATTTCTTCTTTAAGCACCTCTTCGTATTTAGGCTCCTCCATGGCTTCTTCTTTTACAGGCTCTTTCACAAGAACAGCTTTAGACTCTTCTACTTGAAGCTTGTATTCCTGAACTTCTTGCTCCTTCTCTGTTTTAAGAACTGGGGATTCATTCAGTTTCTTTAGATAAATGGTATCTTCATAAAGTTTCTGGATATTTCTAATAAAAATGTCCATTTCGATTTGAGGAATATTTTCTTTATGGGAATCCATTAGTTCAAACTGCTCAGTCAGACTGGCTAACATAGCCGCTAATTCTTCTTTCATTAAATTGAATCTCATATGCTATCTTTTTATTTCAAAAATGGATTGGATTAATCTTGAAGATGATTAAATTTGTTTTCAGTTTTTAGGTTTTTGATTTTTATAATAATCGGCTTAAAGATATAATGAATTTATGGCCCTATTTATTGTACGGCACAAAATTATTAAAATACAAATGTTGATAAAGAATGACATACCATTCTGTATATCTGACATTTGAAAAAATATACATCATGTTTCTAGAGCAGAAAAAATTTAATGGCGATAAACTGGGTTGGGTAGAAGTGATAGTGGGCTCCATGTTTTCGGGTAAGACTGAAGAGCTGATCAGAAGACTCAATAGAGCAAAAATCGCCAAACTCAAGGTAGAAATTTTTAAACCAGGAATTGATGTAAGATACGATGAGGAGGATGTGGTATCACATAATGAGAACAGCATTAAGAGCACACCTATAGATAGCGCAGAACAAATTCTACTTTATGCCCACGACGTGGATGTGGTAGGTATTGATGAAGCTCAATTTTTTGATAATCAATTAGGCTCTGTATGTAATCAACTAGCCAACAAAGGTATAAGAGTTATCGTGGCTGGGCTAGATATGGATTTTCAAGCCAAGCCCTTCGGTCCCATCCCCCACCTCATGGCCACCGCCGAATATGTAACAAAAGTACATGCGATTTGTATAAAATGTGGCAACCTGGCTCAGTATTCCCATAGAACCATTCAAGGTGACGATTTAGTGGTATTAGGTGAAACCGAGAGTTACGAGCCTTTATGCCGCCCATGTTATAATAAGGCAAATTCATTAACATAAAAAAGCCTGATTCGATTAAGAACCAGGCTGTAAATTTCTTATTAAGTTTTATCATTAAGGCTTAGCCACTACTTTAATAGAAACCATAACAACAAAGCCGACTTCAAAAGTATCGTTATTGATAGTACCCACCGCACTAACAGTAGAAGCATGCATAGAAGCAATAATACTATTTACAGTATCCCAACCTGGAGCATCGCTACCAATTTCAAACTGAGCACCAACTGCAATAGGCATATTGGCAGGACTAGCAAAAGCAAAGCTGTCTCCATTTACATTATCAGTAATAGAGAAAGTACCACTTTCTAATGCAAGACCAGCTGGTGTAGTACTTGTAACTAATACTTTAATATTAGTCACCTCAATACTTTGAATAGACTCTAGATAATCTGCAAGATCTGCATTATTAGAAATGTCTATGATTGCTGTTTCATTAAAAGAAGCACTTCCTTCTTCTGTAGATTTAGTTACATCTGGTACCGCAACCATTGGGGCTTCCAAATCAGTATAAACGGTTACTTCAACTGAATTCTGAAGTTCTTCTGCGACTTTTTCGCAGGATGTAAATGCTCCTGCTAATACCAGTAAAGCAACAACAAATAATGATGATAATTTTTTCATAAGTATATTAATTTTGGATTTATTAATCTTTTAATCAGACGAAAATAGGTAATTTCTAGGTAATTAGTCAAGTTTTAACATATAAATAGCTATTCTTTATTTTTCGAATCTATCCATATTGTCACTGGACCATCGTTAATTAGCCCCACTTTCATATCTGCTCCAAACTCACCAGTGGCTATTTTTCCACCTTTCTTTTCTTCCATGGCTTTAATAAATGCTTCATATAATGGAATCGCTTTTTCAGGACGTGCAGCTTTTATATAACTGGGTCGAGCTCCTTTTCGAGTGCTGGCATGTAGCGTAAACTGGCTAATAAGCATTAGGTCTCCATTAACATCCATCAAGGACAAATTCATGACTCCATTTTCGTCATCAAATATCCTAAGCTTTAGAATCTTCTCCACCAACCAATTGATATCTTCTTGACCATCCTCATTTTCTATGCCCAGCAAAATCAATAAACCCTGAGCAATTTCTGATTTTATATGTCCATCTATTTTTACGGAAGCTTCGGAAACTCTTTGAATTAATACTCTCATTATTTTTAATTTTATAAAAGTGAAAATACAAAAAAAAGTCCAAGCTAAAGCAATGCCTCAACTTGGACCTCAATTATATTATCAAGTGACTACCAAACAAATAATGGACGATCCATCATTAAGGCATTCACTTCTTTTCTTACTTTTTCTAATACTGCTGGGTTTTCGATATCTGAAATCACTTCATCAATTAAATCCACAATAATAGGCATATGCTCTTCTGTTAATCCACGAGAAGTCACCGCTGGAGTACCCACTCTTAAACCAGAAGTCTGGAATGGAGAACGGCTATCGAAAGGAACCATATTCTTGTTTACAGTAATATCAGCTTTTACCAAGGTATTTTCTACCACTTTACCAGTAATTTCAGGGAATTTACTTCTGAGGTCAATCAACATCAAGTGATTATCTGTTCCACCTGAAACTACATGATATCCTTTAGCAATAAATGCAGCTGCCATAGCTTGTGCATTTTTCTGAACCTGAAGCATATAGTTCATATAATTATCGGTTAAGGCTTCGCCATAAGCAACAGCTTTAGCAGCAATCACATGCTCTAAAGGACCACCTTGAATACCTGGAAATACAGCTGAATTCAATACGGTAGACATCATCTTAGTCACGCCTTTTGGTGTTTTTAAACCCCAAGGATTCTCAAAATCTTCTCCCATCATAATCATACCACCTCTAGGGCCACGCAGCGTCTTATGAGTAGTAGTAGTTACAATATGACAATAAGGAATAGGATCGTTTAATAAACCTTTGGCAATTAATCCAGAAGGATGTGAAATGTCAGCCATTAAGATAGCATCAATTTTATCGGCAATGTCTCTCATTCTTTCATAATCCCAATCGCGACTATAAGCAGAAGCACCAGCAATAATAAGCTTTGGCTTAGTTTCTAAGGCTTTGGCTTCCATCTTGTCATAATCAATAACACCAGTAGCTTCTTCTACTTCGTAAGAAACAGCATTATATAAAATTCCTGATGAATTTACATGACTACCATGAGAAAGGTGACCACCGTGAGAAAGGTCTAAACCCATAAATGTATCTCCTGGATCTAAACAAGCTAGCATAACAGCCATATTTGCCTGAGCACCGGAGTGTGGTTGAACATTTACATATTCTGCTGCAAATAATTCTTTAGCACGGTCAATAGCTATTTGCTCTGTTTGATCCACTACCTCACAACCACCATAATAACGCTTACCAGGATATCCTTCTGCATATTTATTTGTTAAAACAGACCCCATGGCTTGCATGACTTCATCACTTACAAAGTTTTCTGAAGCAATTAACTCAATACCGTGAGTTTGACGTTTTTTTTCTTGCTCGATCAAATCGAAAATCTGCTTATCTCTTATCATATCTAAATTTATTAAATTACATGAATGAGTTCATCTTGAAATCATTAACACGATTACAAGATCAACTGAATATGCAAAAATAGGAAATTGAATTTTGCTTTTGATAGAAAAAAGATATTTCTAATGTAAATCAGTATTTTGCCTAAGATAAACCTAAATCCCACCAGCCTTAAAACACTGTTTTACAGAGAAATATACTAAAAAACACGAAGAATGAATTATTTTCAGGAATAGCTTTTATTAAAGAACAAAAAAAACTCCGCTCTTGCGCATCTTTTTACCATATAATGTTTCATAGGTCAGGACATAAGCATAAGGGCCTGGTGGCACAAATTCGCCTTGAAACTTGCCATTCCATCCCAATACCGGTTGATTGGATTCATAGAGCATCATTCCCCATCTATTCAGAATTTTGAAGCTGTAATTCTCCATTTTAATTCCGGTATAAATAGGCATAAAAATATTAGTGACCCCACCATCTGGATCGAAACCTGATGGAATAAAGACATTACTTAACTTGGCCAAGAAATTCACATTGGAACGGGCAGTATCTGCCGTTGGCATACTATCAGAGAAATGCCCCACTGCTTCAACAAAATAACCCACTTTAGCGGTTAATGGTACCGACTGATCGTAACGATCTACATAAGAAAGATCGGATTCAGGATAAACTTCGCCAACAGGGAAAGGATAAATAAGAGTATCGATCACTCTATATATTTGATAAGCAATAATAGAATCCATTTTAGAATAAGGAGTCCATTCTATTAATGCTTCTCCATCGGCATAAGAACTTACAGATGAATTCATAGTCATGGCTATATTACTGCCCTCCCCCATATTTAAGCAACTATCATAGGGATGAACAATATAGGACTGAGGAGACTGATAATAGCGACTTGAGATATCTGCATAATAATGTAAAGTATCTGAATTCCCTATTACTGTATCGAGCACCTCAAAATCTCCACCATTTTCCGACCTAGTAATAGCAAATTGAGGAATATAGGCAATACTATCTACCTGCCATTTCAGCTCCACTTTCCCATCTACCACACTTGCCGAACGCAACCAAGTAAAATCCGTAACAACAGGTTTTCTACCAATGACTTTTTTAATACATGAAGTTGATGTTCTCGTATTTCCCTCACTATAGGCTTCAATATAAAACCGGTATTCAATATCTCTTTCAAAACCAAAAAGGCTCACCTCTGTTTCGGTTGGATCCACATCAGCTACCACCTCAAATTCCCCATCAGCTACCTTTTCATAAACTCGAATACCTTGTAGACTCACATCTTGCCAATCCCTTAAACTATCCCAAGATATCAAGCATTCATCATTACAAATATTATACTCAGGGGCATGTAGATTAACAGTTCTAATAAAATAATCGGAAGTCCAAACACATGAATTCCCACAACTATCTTGTGCTGTTATAGAGAATGTTAGAGTTGTATCACAAACCAATCCCTGATCCAATTGAATGGATAAATTATGATAGCCATAAACCTCAGCAATAGGATATTGCGTATTGGATTCACCCTCCTCATTCATGATCCATATCATATACTTTCTGATGTCAGCATTTTCTATACTTGGTAACAACCAACTCAACCTAATTTCACCAGTTTCAATATCTACACTTGCGTTTTCTGGTATTATCAAATCGGGCTGAGTATTGTCTTTAAAAATCCCTCCTCTTACATTACTAATTGACTCACAGCCATTAGTCATTACACGAATTTGATAATAATAGGTAACTTCACACATTCTGGTAGTGTCGATATACTCATTATCGAAAGTAACATCATGCTCATCATAAGCGGTCGCCGAACCCCTTCTCCAAATATGATATTCCTCATTGGGATCAAAACCTGAATCGTTCCATGACATATCCACCAATCCATTATCTAGATTATTTACAGATAATAATATGGTTCGCACTTTTGCTGATTCGCTTTGTAATTGATTACCCACATAGGACTCTACATAATAAGCATAAGATAGAGAGGCAGCATTCACATCCAGATCTGTATAAGTATCTACTGTAGCATCACTAGTGGTATGAATATGCTCAAATGTTCCATTTATGGAAGTAGAACGATAGATAAAAAAATGGGTAGTACTAGAGCCGGCCGAAAACGTTAATGTCACCGAACCATCTTGCTCACCAACAGTAAGACATTCCAGTTTAGTTCGTTGCGAATACACTTCGAATGTGAACAATAGTAGGACAATAATAATAAGTGAGTGCTTCATAGGCTTACACCGCAAAGATAGTTTTTTAAAGGGTAAATATATAACAATAATTAATTCGACTTATTGCCAAAATGATGTTTAATTATTGAATCCAAAGCTAAACTATCTTGTACATATAAGGAATCACTGCTTAGGCTTAAGCTATCGATAAAAGAATCAATGATTTTAACACTATCCAATCTTAGCGAATCGGCTTTCATCTGAAGCAAAATCTCATCATTTTTTGCCTTTAACTCATTTAAACGTGTCACCACATCTGTATAAATCATATCCATTTGCTCCAGATTTTTCTTATAGTATAACAAACTATTTTCAAATTCCATTGGACTTACTTGATTCTTTTTAAATACCTTTTGAAAATACAATAATGAGGAGTCATTGGTTCTAATACCTGTTTTTCTCAAATCATCCAAAAAAGCTTCTGTAATCTGCATATCAGCCAATATGACAATCATCTTATCTCGAGAAATCAAATCCCCAGGCACATCAGTATCCTCTTTAGAAAATGAGGAACAGGAAGAAACTATTAATAAAACAACTATTAAATAAAATAGAAGGGGTTTAAGCTTTAGCATGCTAGAATTATTTTTAGTTACCTACGTCGGACAAGAATTTTATTCGCATCAGTCTAATTTCAATTTCTTCAAATTCTTCTTCTCCCAGTTCGTCAAGTGCATCTTCAATACTATCGGAATCGGCTTCGTGAAAATACTCTAAAATCTCCTCTTGATGGTATTCGTCAACTACTTCATCAATATAATAACTCAGATCTAATTTAGTTCCAGAAGTAACAATTCTTTCAATCTCACTAATCATCTCATTAACAGGCATTTGTTTTGCCTTAGCAATATCCTCTAGGGGAAGTTTTCTATCAACACTTCGAATAATATAAACCTTTAATCCCGATTTATTGACCACTGATTTCACCACCATATCCATGGGACGGGTGATATCATTATCTTTAACATATTTGGCGATCAACTGAACAAAAGGCTCTCCATATTTAGCAGCTTTACCCGCTCCTACTCCTGAAATATTTTTCAATTCTTCAAGACTCACTGGATACTGAACGGTCATATCTTGTAAGGAAGGATCTTGGAAAATAACGAAAGGAGGTAGATTCTCTTCTTTGGAGATTCTTCTCCTTAGGTCTTTTAGCATATTAAAGAGGGTCACATCTAAAGCACCTGATTTAGCACCACCTCCAACTTCTATACTACTATCAGCCTCTTCAATATAATCATGATCTTTGGTGAGTTTAATACTATATGGTTTTTCTAAGAAATCAAGTCCTTTTTGAGTGACTTTCAATAGACCATAGTTCTCAATCTCCTTGGTTAGAAAATTATTAATTAGAATTTGCCTTAAAACGGCATTCCAATGTTTTTCATCTTTATCAGCGCCAATTCCAAAAACTTCTAATTTATCGTGTTTTGCTCCTCTGATATCAGAATTCAAATCTCCTACCAATAGTTTCACAATATATTCACGTTTAAACAACTGCTTAACATCTAATACTGCTTGTATGGCATTGGCTATATCTTCTTTTCCTTCGAAACTCTCTTTTGGTTTAAGACAATTATCACAACAACCACAATTATCTTTGGTGTATTCTTCTCCAAAATAATGCAATAATTGACGGTGACGACAAACAGAGGATTCTGCATAAGAAACTGTTTCCTGTAATAGTTGTTTGGCAATTTCTTGTTCAGCAACAGGCTTGTTCTTCATGAACTTCTCGAGTTTCTCTATATCGTCATAACTATAGAATACAATACAGTTTCCTTCTCCATCATCACGTCCAGCTCGTCCAGTCTCCTGATAATATCCTTCTATGGATTTTGGAATATCATGATGAATCACAAACCTAATATCAGGCTTGTCAATTCCCATTCCAAAAGCAATAGTAGCCACAATTACATCTGCCTCTTCCATCAAGAACATATCTTGATTCCTACGACGAGTATGTGCATCAAGACCTGCATGATAAGGCAGGGCTTTAATTCCATTTACTTGCAAGGTTTCTGCAATTTCCTCCACCTTTTTACGGCTTAAGCAATATACAATACCTGATTTACCAGGCTGAGTTTTAATATATTTGATAATGTCCTTATTGACATCTTTTGTTTTAGGACGCACTTCATAATATAGATTTGCTCTATCAAAAGAAGACTTAAAAACATTGGCATCCTCAATGGCTAAATTCTTTAATATATCTTGTTCTACCTTTGGAGTTGCAGTTGCAGTTAGTGCTATAATCGGCACATCATGACCAATGGCTTGTACTATGGGGCGCAGTCTTCGATATTCAGGACGGAAATCATGTCCCCATTCAGATATACAGTGTGCTTCATCTATTGCGTAAAAAGAAATTTCAATGTTTTTCAGAAATTCTACATTCTCTTCCTTAGTTAAGGACTCTGGAGCAACATATAAAAGCTTAGTTTTTCCACTCAACAAATCCTCTCGCACCTCCATCAACTCACTTTTCGATAAACTAGAATTCATTACATGAGCAATCCCTTTATCAGTGCTATAATTTCTAATCACATCTACCTGATTCTTCATCAGAGCAATTAACGGCGAAACTATAATAGCTGTGCCACTTTGAATTAAAGCAGGTAATTGATAACACATAGACTTACCTCCGCCTGTTGGCATGATAACAAATGTATCTCTCCCAGCTAACACACTTTCAATGATTTCTTCTTGGGTTCCTTTAAAACTAGTAAAACCAAAAATCTTCTTTAAAAGGACTTTTAATGATGTATTTTCTTTAATTTCTGTCATTACACTATTCATTCGATACTTCTCTCAATACCTTATCACACATTAATAGACTAGGAATAGTCTCCTACCCTTACAAATTTAATCATTTTATTTATCAAAAGCAATGGAATCTTCCCCCTATTGAGTTTTCCTATTTTTTGAAAAGGAGTGCGAAGGTAATCAAAATATCTTAATAATAACTACGTGATATTACTGAATTTTAGGGATATGCGATAAAACACAAAACTAAGCCTCTTTATTAAACTATCCTGCATACTTAACTATCAATCCAGGATAAGTATATTAGGGTCTTGAGTTAAAATTCCTATAAGCCTTGCCAAATTAATTTACAATGACTGGCTTATATCTTTAATATTTCATCAACTGTAAACAAAGTAAGACTCTGGTATTCTTAGCTTACACCATATTATGAAAGCAGAGGTTTTTGCCCGTCATACAATACAAAGAAAAAAGGGTATCAGACTAAACTTATACTATAATTTGATTTTCTCAACTATATAAAAACCATTTTTGATAAGCTTTACAATTATATATTCCTGATCAGAATTGAATGGAATCCTTATTAATTCTACTGATGCTATACCCTGAGAATGAATCTCCTGGCCTAATAGATTGAAGACATACAAGTCAGCACTCTCAAATTCCGCTACACCTTTAGAAGTTATACAAATGACACCATTTGCGTAATAAATTCCCACTAAATCATCAATTATTTCTTCCTCCTCAAAACCGTAAGCATTTTGATGAAATGCAATCACAAACCGCTGTAATTCATCACTTTCAGAAGCACTATAATTATATGTTGGATATTTCTTTAGGTCTTGCTGGAAACCTGTTTTTAAATCCTTTAAAACAATTTGAACACCTGGTATATTTTCTCCTTTCGACATGCTCAAACTATATTCTCCATTCTCAACTTGATCTATATATAAAGGTATGCTTATCATTTCATTGCCCAATGGCTTATTGGCATTGATGCAGAGTTTTTCCCCATCCTCTATAGCAAATAGTTGTGGTACATCTGCTGCAGAATAAAGCTTGTGGGCATCGCCTCTAAAATCAAAATGAGCGGTTCCATTATCTGGGAAACCAATAAAGAGAGTATTTCCTTTAGTTTGATGATTCAATTGAAGTTTAATAAAAGGACTTCCTTTTTCCTTAGTTGACTTATAAAAATTCGATCCATCATGAGTCCTTGCACTCGCAGGAATATTAAAAGACCCAGAAGAAGTTGCCGAAACAAAAAAAACTTTGACTCATAGGAATAACACCATTTGTTAAATCTCCTGTACTCCCATTATAAACTCTATAATCGCCATTATTAAAAGTGGAATCCCAAATATAAACAGCACCTGTTGTATTGGTTGTTAACCAGTTTTCGTCATCCCAATCAACTGCAGACGGAAATGGATTACCAATTAAATTCCAGTTCCCACCAACTCCTCCATAATCCAAATCTACGGATAAGCTTGTTGATTTCAACTCACCCTCCATGTATGCCGTAATAGGAGCCTTAGATTCAGCAACCCAAAATTTATAACCGATACCCATAGGTAAAGACTCGTCAAGGCCTGATATAAAATCCCAAGTACCAACTGGCTCATTATATGAAGCAATATAGGTAAGCGGATTCTCATCAAAATAAAAAGCCCTAGTGGTTAAATTATCAACTGTAGCTGATAAAAAATGCCAAGTATTACTCGTAACATATCTTTCCACTGTATAATCTCCAATAATTGCTCCATCGACAATTAAGGAGCCTGTATTATTAGCATCCGATTCTATAATAAAATTAGAAGCATTGGCAGAATTTGACAAATCTCCGGAGATACTCATATTTCCATCAAGGGAAACAGAAGAAGTAGCATCTTCCAAATTAACATTTCCAGCAACTCTTATTTCATCCTCCTCCAACACTCTTAATCCCATGTTCTGCTTTATTGTTATTTGAGCATGCAAAAGACTTGGTAAAAACAATAGAACTATTATTATTTTAATATGATTTATAATTTGCCTTTTATTTAATGTATTCTTGCCTGCTTCCAACCGTGTTCTTTTCGTAATGAATATCAAAAGACAAAGCAAAAGCCCCTTTAGCATATGTGTCATCATTACTGGTCCCGTTTCTATACAACCTAATCAATAAAATGCTACTTACATTATCTTGAGGGTTCTCTGATCCTGTGAGTGGAGTTATGGGTCCAAAACTAGCTATTAAATACTTATGAGAATCACCATTCACGCTTGCCGTTGCTGTAAGAGTCTCAGCAGCAGGAAAAACATATTGGGTTTCTGAATTATAATTTACCCAGGTATATTCTATAGCCCAAATCACATCTCCAGCGCCATCATCTTCTGGTGACCAGTGTATATGAGGATGGATAGCAGTTCCATTCCAACTATGTGGCATCTGAATAGTCATACCCACTTCCTCCAGTTTACTATCTTCAAACTTGTATTGATAGATCTCATCTATAAAACTTACCCATACTGGCGGATCAACGAACTGCTTTACTTTAGTCGATGCAAAAGGCACTACATAATCATCCCAAACAGTGGCAGCACCATTAAACTCTATGGTTCCATCTCCCTCTGTTTCAGTGAAATTCGTAGCGGTTCCTATTTCTACTTGTGCATTTGCCATTATTCCAAATGACGATATTAAACATAATAATATAAGCTTTTTCATTGTTCGATTTTTTTTGTTGATATAAAGACGGATCATGTTATTGAACATTCACACCCCAACACACTAAAAGACCTGTAATATTTAACATAAAAAGCCACCCAATGGGTGGCTTTTTATGAAACTCTGCTATTCTTATGAATTACTTAATCTCAATCAATCTTTGCATTTTCTCTAATTCTTTAAGATTTTTAGGGATGCTAATTTCTAAAATTCCATTCTTATGCTCAGCATGGATGTTTTCGTGGTCAATCTCCTTTGGTAAAGTGAAGGCTCTTTCAAAAGATGCAGCTTTAAATTCTTTTCTTAGGAACTCGTCTTTGCTTTCTTCTTGCTTATCTTCTACTTTGCCTGATACCTTCAAAAGAGATTTGTCAATTTCAACTTTCACATCTTCTTTCTCCCATCCTGGAATTGAAATCTGAATTTTAAACCCTGTTTCGTTTTCCAACACATTGGTAGCTGGCTTTACCTTTGGTGTAGTTTCAAAATCATTCCACATTTGATTCATTAAATCTGAGAATAATGGGTTTCTGTTTACTTTTACTAAATTCATCATGGTTTTATCTCCTTATTTTTATGTTTTAAATATTTTATTGTTATTTGATTTGAAGTACTCAAATGAAATGCCAAATGAAATTCCGGTCCAAAGCCAGCCATTATGTCGTGTGTGAAAAATATATTATGCCGTTTTGTCTGTTTTCTATTAAATATTGTCAGTTTATAAGCTCATAAAATAAAAGCCTCCATAAAAAAAGCCTGGTCAAATGACCAAGCTTTTGATTTTTTTAAATACGAAATTGGTTAATTAAAAATTCAATTGCCCCATACCTTGATTAAAAACGATATCGATTGGGATACCGGCGGCATCAATTTTATTTAAATCTTTTTGCAAATCAGCATTAATGGTTCCTTTTTCTACGACTAGCTTTTTAGCGGCATCATAATCCCCATCCCCTTGTATTTTAAGGATCAATTGGGTTAACTCTTTTGAAGCATCTTGCATTTTAGCCATATCAATATGATATGTTCCATTTTCTAATTTGGTGAAAGCACCACGCTCTAGGAAGTAATTGAAACGAACCATATTTGATTTCCCATGACTACTGGCAGCTCCAAAACGAACAGAGCGGAAGATACCAGCCATAAAAGTTACGTAGTTATCCATAAGGTCAGCTTCACCAAGCTCACCCATCTCGTGTAACTTAGTTACCATATACAAACCTAATATATCAGCTTTACCCTCCTCAAGAGCAGAGTATTGTTCTTTAATGGCTGAGCGAACATCACCTTTACCATTAATGGTATTCTTGATTCCTAAACCATGAGCCACTTCATGAAACATAGTATTAGCAAAGAATGCATCAAAAGTAACATGTTTGCGTTGACCTTCAGCAATCAAAACTTCACTGATTGGAATTAGTATCTTATCGAATTTGGCTTGCATAGAATTCTTCAATTGCAGACGACGAGATCCTTTTTCTAGTTGCACACGCTCATCATTTGGAAGATTGATGGCAATAGTCTTGGAACCCGCATTACAATCTCCTGCATAGAATACAGCATCATAAGCTCCAAGATCAGCATTACTTCCAGGAATCTCTGCTTTATATTTAGCTTCCACAGGCATTTGCTTTTGCAATTCTGGAAGAAATTGCGCAAAATGTGCTAGCTTCTTAGTCCACTCTAAATCTTTGATAAGAATAAAGGCCTCATGTGCAGCTTTAGTACCAAAAAGAGCATCCTCATAATTCTCTATGGGCCCGATAACAAGATCTACATTATTATCCCTCATGTCCATCCAAGCCATATCACTTGCTAAATAATCATCAGTTAATAATGCTTCTGCTCTTAAATTTAAATAAGTACGGAAGCCCTCGTCTCCGGCCAATTTAGCTGCTTCTTTAAGTAAGTCCACTACTCGATCTATCTCATCTTTAAAATACTCGTGATACCAAACCGACTTGAGCTTCTTATTCTCATCACGCACAATCATGGTATATTGGCTTGATTTATCTTCATCATCCCAAGCCTCAAACTCTTCTTTGGTCATATCAACCGGATAAAACCGAACTCCTGCTGGCTTCTTTCCAATCCCTTCAACAAAGGATGAATTATCATCCAAACGATCCCAAGGTCCATAATTGATTTCGACAAACTTTTTTTGATAAGGATCTTCTAATTTAGCCATCAGACTAGCCTTGTCACCATAGCTTTCTTGCCAATAAATAGAATTCATCACTTCTGCAGCTTGGAAAAGGAGTTTCAACATTTCCTTTTCATCAACCGAAAGATGAGAAATATCCGAAGTCAAAGTGAAATCAGTATAGGTCTCTACTAAACTTTTCATTTTAACATCCTCTGTTTTAATCTTTTCCCCCATAGGCTTTGGTTCATCTCCACAAGAGTTTAAACTCATTGCAAAAGCACCAAGCATCATAAAAATTAGTGTTTTCTTTATCATTTTGTTGTGTTTAAATTTCATGTGGACGAAATTACAGAATTTATTTGATCATTTACCTTCACATCTAAAATGCAATTCCTCCTATCTTAAATAAATTTTATGAAAATAATCTTTTATTTTTTGAAAACTAAATATCTATTTTTTTTAAATCATTACACCTTTGATTATAGGCTAATTACAAAAATCAAAACATACTTATACCCCACCTTGGTATAGTATTATATTTTCATATATATTTGTTAACCTTCAATTACAATATTTGTCCATATCAAGATTTTTACTAATTTTATCGCGTTACTAAAAGAGGAGATAAGTATGGATTTAAAATTAAAAGGCCAATATTTTTTGGTCACAGGTGCAGGTAGCGGCTTTGGAAGAGCAATAGCCGAAGCGCTTATTAAAGAAGGAGCATTTGTTTTTGCTAATTCCAAAACTGAGGAAAAATTAATAGAGCTAAAAAAGATGGCTCCCGAGCAAGTTGAGTATTTAGCTGTTGACATCACCATTCCATTAGAACAAGACAAGGTTTTAAATATGATAGGCAATAAGAGACTATCAGGAGCGGTGATCAATGCAGGTGGGCCACCAGCAAAAAGCGCTATGGAATCGAGATTGAATGACTGGGATACAGCCTATAAGTCATTGGTTCGTTGGAAGGTGAGAATTACCAAAAAGCTAGTTCAAAGATTTATTGGATGGGGCGGTGGAAAAATGGTGTTTGTGGAGAGTATCTCTGTAAAGCAACCAGTAGCGAACTTAGTTTTAAGTAACGCTTTTAGGTTAGCCATGGTTGGTTATGTAAAAACCTTCTCTCAAGAGGTTGGAAACAAAGGTGTTAATATGAATATATTGGCCCCGGGTTATCATGACACCAGCGCAATGGACAGAATCATTTCAAAAAAGGCTTTAATTTCTGATATTTCAGAAGAGGAAGCTCGTGAACAAATTGAAGCAGAATCCTTGAATGGTAAAATGGGAGATCCAAAAGAGTTTGCAAGCCTAGCATTATGGCTGCTTTCTCCTCAATCTGCTTATGTTACTGGCCAAACTATTAGTGTAGATGGTGGGTTAACAAGAGGCGTTTTTGGATAATTAAAACCAAAAAAAATTAAAGCCGAATATGAATCATATTCGGCTTTTTATTTGCTATCATATTGGATATTTCATCAAGGCCTTCCCTTTACCTATCAATACCATTGGTTTATTTCTCTTATTTACATCAATAACATACCCAGTATTTCCCTTGAGCTTTTTACTCATCAGTCCATCTGAGTTGAATAAATATAGGGTTTCCCCTTCTTTATCAAAAACAGCTAGTATCTTACGCCCTGACACACTAAACAACTGAGGTTTAATGAGAATAGGACGCTCAAAGATATAGTTGACAAATGATTTCTTCAATCGGTCAAATACATTCAGCTCCTGGCCATCAAGATAAATAAAATCATAATTTCCATTTCCACTAAAATCACTATAAATGAAGAAATGATCTTTAGAATAATCTCCAAAATCAGTAGATTTCACCTGACCCTTTTCTGGAATATAAATGAGTTTCCCATCTGAATCTGTCGTTATCATCATTCCTTTGCTATTGGTTCTATTGGCATAAACATCGGAACCTAAGGCATTGGTGAAAGACTTTCTGATTTCTAAACGAACCTTTCCATTTCTATCAAACATTATGATATTCCCATTTTGAGCCTCTGCTATCAAATAATCTTTACTATTGGCCACCACATGACTCATTGGCTTTACGATCTGCTTTCGTGTATTTTTTGATTTCCAATCCTTTAGAAGGCTTCCGTCTTTTTTATAATTATAAACCTCCCCATTAAGGCAAGGAATAAGAATTCTATAATCTTTATTATTCTGATAATCTATTACAGACAAGCCCGTACTGGCTTCGCTATTTAATTTAAGGGGATAATTGGCCACAAAGTTACCTGTCAAATCAATTAAGTACATATAATTCTCGCTATTAAATAGATATTGAATTTTTCCATTACCATAATAGTCTATTTCAAAAACATTACTGATGGGCTTTTCCTCTATTTGCTTTTTCCAAACAATATCGCCTTGCTCATTAATGAGATACATTTGCCTAAAATCATCAAACACAATATACTTATGACTGGCATCTGTATGGTCAGTTACAATAAAAGGCCCGCTAACAATATCACTATCCATCAGCACCTGCCATTGAGAACTTTTCTCGGTTTTCTCCCCAGATAAACCAGCGAATATTCCAGTATAAACCATCCTATTTTTCCAGTTGAGCTGGAGGGAATAACCATTCAAGTCTTTTTTAAATATGGAAAGCTCATTTATACTTAGCTCTTCTTTCTTTTGGAAAATATTGAATATTTCTGAAACAGAATGTGGCCTATTTACATAAAATGTGAAATTGGTATTTTTAGAAAGGTTATCAGAAAACTCATGATAGGATTCTTTCTTTTGGAGGATGGAACCCGATTCCAAAAGATCAATATATTCTTTTAGATCTTCAATGGACTTAGAAAAAATCACCAGTTCGTCTACCACCGCAAAATAAGATTTCTTAGTAGTACTAAACCAAGGGCCAAACTGACTCATTAAGAAATCGGGGTAATTGATCTCTTTTAGCTTTAGGTTTTTATAATCCATACTAATCATGGAGGGCTGCGACAGGTGAGCAATATCTGACAATAATCTATAACTCTCTCGCCCCTGCTGAGCCAGAAACAATCCATATTCCTTACCATCCTCCGTTTTTATATTGGCCATTTCTCCGGCCCACCATTTAGCATGAAGCTCTTCGGGCTTTTGCTTTAAGCCATTTTCCACCTCTAGGATAGACTTGGAGTATTTACCCCATTGCCCAGAGGATTTTAAATAGCTTTTCCAAGCCTGATAATAACTTGAATAATCATTTAAGCTTAAATGATAATAGGATTTGGTTTGATAAGGAAAGTGATCGCTGATGGTCATCCCCACAGACTCTTGGTCTTGAAATATATTCATTAAAGAAACTCCACTATCTCCAGGTATACTATATCCATTTAATAGTAGTTCATTGGTCTTTATACTTAAATCGAGCCCCGTCCATGCGGCTATATTTTTGGGATTTTGCCAAACTATAGATGGTGTTTCGCTTGCATTCTGAGGATAAATGTCTTTGAGCTTATCAAAATTAATGAAAACATGAGCATCTGACCTTTTGCCACTTACTTTCTCTAAAGACTGAAATTCTTCTGAATGACGAAACTTATTGGAGCCATTTACTAAGCCAATGGATTGCACTAATAATTCTGGGGAATCTGATATAAAATACCATCCTCTCTTTTCGCTGATACAAAGCTGATGCTTTTCTTGGTTAAGTTCAAGATAATATTCACTTTCAAGGGTTTTCTCTTGAGTAATGGGGGATTCATTTAGTTGCGATAATATATCTCGCTCAAAATTCTGCAAGCTATAACCGAAAGAAGGGAATAATAACAACCACCCTTGCTGGTGTCGTGAGAGCAAAACAGGCTGTTGTAAATCTGTAAAATGGGCAGTTTCCTCTTCAAAATAAGTTAAAACCTGCGGAAGAAAATATTGAAAGCTCTCTAGCTTTGGCCATTCTTTAAGTACCTTTCCATAAGAGCTTTCCGAATCCCAATTTTGATATAATTTATCAAATTGCGGGATCTCAATAATTAAAGCCGCATCATCGGGAATCAATTTTACTGGATCTTTAATCCCTTGAAATAATTGTTGATAGAAATATATTCCTCCTCCTAGAAAGCCAATAAAAATAAAGACAATCAAGAGATAGGATGTTCTGAGGTTGATTTGCATAGATCTATTTTATATTCAATAAAAATACAACACAGGTCAATCGATATTATTGAAATCAATAAATATCATCAACAGCTGTTTGTGAATTAATTAAACGTAAAATAGTAAGGATAGTATATTTACTAAGTGATAAAATACCAGATTAAGTTCAAGTTTTCTACTTATAAAACCACTAGCTTTTTAGTACTGCCATTTGCCAATTTCAAAATATAAATTCCTTTTTCCCATTCTGAAATATCAATTCTTTGATTTGGTGACACCATCAATGTATTGACAAATTGACCAGATTGATTATATACAATCATTTCAGATTTCTCTTCAATATCAATAGTAAAATAGTTAGTAGCTGGGTTTGGACTAATGCTTTGCTTAGAATCATCTGAAAAAGTTTGTATTCCTACAGGATTGGTCCACATAGGTTCATAACTAACTAAACCTAAACTGGCATCATCGGTTTCATGATATATAGCATCTTCGGCTTCTGCTAACTCTGTGGTACCCCAGAAATTATAAATGGCGTTGATTGGGTTTGGGGTATTGTTATAAAGAGCAAAAACATCTCCTCCGTTACCATTATTATACAATCTGTTTTTACCAGGACTGTTTTCTGTTCCATCGCCTAAATCTGGGGAAGCATTTAACTGTATAGTCACTCCCCAAAGGTTACCATAAATCACATTCTCGGTAACCACAGAAGTATTTGTTTCGTCTCCATAGAAGTTTAATCCACTACCACCTAGCATGGGGTCGTTTTGAATATTATTATCAGCCATAATGTTCCCAGCAATTATGGAGGTGATAAAAGTACCTATTTGGGCAATTCCATACCTGTTATTGAGAACATAATTATTTGTAATAATAGAATTTGAACTTCCTCCTACCAAATTTGAAACAGCAATTCCACCTGCATTATCAAAGGAACCACTTATGTAATTGCTATCAATAACAATCGGACTAATGCCATCTGAAGTTCCTAAGTTAATTTGAGGAGTATTTGAATTTACAGTCACATTATTGACAATATTATTATTAATAATCTGAGGGCTAGAAGAGGAGTTTGCTCCAGAGGAAATAGCTGCTCCTGCATTATTTTGGAAATCACAATCTCGAATTATCGGATTTGAATCGAATAGGTTTATGGCTCCAGAGGAATATTCCTGACCAAAACCCCTAAAATAACAATTTTGAATAAGCATATCCGAGTCAACAACTTTTATTCCTCCGCAGCCCTGAATCATGGTGTTTTTTAAAACTGAAGCTGATGAATTATCAAACCTAATTCCTTCAAAATTTCCAATACTCGCACTACTTGTAATTCCAAATTCGTCTGCTGTCACTAACAAAACACCTTCAATAGTCCATAATTTATCAATAGCAATACTTAACTGAACATCCTCCTCCACCTTTAGAGTATCACTGGCCGAGATGATAATACTTTCGTTAAAACTAAATCCATCACCGTCTGCGGTAATAGCGCCAGCCGAGATATCCACTAGGTCACCCAGTGTATAGGATCCATTATTTCCTGGCGTAGAATATTGCGCCATAACTTGAATAGTAAAAAGACTTATTAATAGTAGTAATATTTTTTTCATAATCTTGGTTTTTAATGATATTTTTGCAGCACCGATACCATAGCAAAAATAATAAAATGAGCGATCAAATCAAACATGAATGCGGAATTGCCCTTCTTAGACTCCGTAAACCATTAGAACATTACCTTTCTAAGTATGGGACAGCATTTTACGCCCTCAATAAAATGCACCTATTAATGCAAAAACAGCATAATAGAGGCCAAGATGGAGCCGGAATAGCCAGTATCAAGTTAAATATGCCTCCCGGAGTAAAGTATATCGATCGTCAGCGATCAAATTCAACCACCCCCTTAAAGGATATTTTTAATGCTGCCTACGAACCATTTCAGCAATTAGAACAGGAAAATCCTAAAATGCTCAACGATGTTCAATGGCTTAAAAACAATGGCCGTTTTACTGGGGAGGTTTTTATGGGTCATCTACGATATGGTACTTTTGGAATCAATAATATCCAAAGTATTCATCCAGTATTGAGAGTGAATAATTGGAAAACGAGAAATTTGGTTTTGGCTGGTAATTTCAACCTCACCAATGTAAACGAGTTATTTGAGCGTTTGGTAGCCTTTGGTCAGTTTCCTGTGGAGACTAGCGATACCATTACCATGTTAGAGAAAATTGGTCACTTTCTTGATGAAGAAAATGAGGAGCTCTATCGTCGATATAAATACGAAGGTCATAATAAACAAGAAGCCACCGAAAAGATTGCTGATGCCTTAGATATTAGTAATATTTTATCGAGAGCATCAAGCGATTGGGATGGTGGATATGTGATTACTGGTTTACTTGGGCATGGAGATTCATTTGTAATGCGCGATCCAAATGGGATTCGACCGGCCTATTATTATATGGATGATGAAATTGTGGTTGCCGCCTCTGAGCGCCCTGTCATCCAAACCACTTTCAATGTAAAAGCTGAGGATGTCAAAGAGATAAAACCTGGACACGCTTTAATCATCAAACATCAAAATACCGTTGAAGAAGTAGAAGTACTTGCTCCTAAAGAAAAGAAATCATGCTCTTTCGAAAGGATTTATTTTAGTCGTGGTACCGATATTAACATCTATAAAGAAAGAAAGAAATTAGGATCTATTATTACTCCAGAAATTCTAAAGGAAATCAATTACGATTTACACAATACCGTATTCTCTTATATTCCAAATACTGCTGCCGTGGCTTATCAGGGGATGGTTGAAGAAGTTAATCATTTCTGTAATAAAGTTAAAGCGGAGAAAATTCTTGAACTTGGCAATGAGGTCAGTAAAGAAAAGGTAGAAGAAATTATGATGTTTACACCACGTATTGAAACTGTGGCGGTAAAAGACATGAAGCTTCGTACCTTTATTACTCAGGATAATCAAAGAGACGATTTAGTAGGCCACGTTTACGATGTTACCTATGGTGCCATTAGAGAAGGAAAAGATAAATTAGTGATTATTGACGATAGTATTGTGAGGGGAACCACTCTGAAGCAAAGTATTATCAGTATTATCGACAGATTAGGTCCAACAGATATTATTGTAGTTTCTTCGGCTCCTCAAATCAGATATCCTGATTGCTATGGTATTGATATGGCTCGACTTGGTGATTTTATCGCATTTAGAGCCGCCATTGAATTATTGAAAGACACCAAACAGGAGTCTATTATCAATACGGTTTATAATAAATGTAAGGCTCAACAAAAGCTTCCAAAAGAAGAAGTAGTGAATTATGTAAAAGAGATATACGAGCCCTTTACAGCCCAGCAAATTTCTGATAAAATTGCGGTATTGGTTAGCCCTAAGAAAGTGAAGGCAAGGGTTAAGGTATTATTCCAAAGCATAGAAAATCTGCACATTGCGGTACCAAACCACACTGGAGATTGGTATTTTACTGGCAACTATCCAACACCTGGAGGTAATAAGGTAGTTAATACTAGCTTTATCAATTATGTAGAAGGTAATCTAGGAAGAGCATATTAAGCATAAGATTCCATCAAATTTAAATAGCCACAAGTATTAACTTGCAGCTATTTTTTTTTGTTTTACTCAAGTTTCGCACTTAACATGAGTCTTGCAATGACTTGATAAACAGTTGTTTCCAAGTTCGGTTTTTTTCTTTGAGTTACCTTTGTGTTTTCTTTGTGCAACTTTGTGTTATAGCTAAAAAGTTATTACACAGAGGTTCCCAAAGTAGTCGCAAAGGTTCACGAAGAATTCTTTCTGGTAATCAGAATATATCACAACTAGAATTAGTGGATATTTCATAAATTGAACATTTAAGCCAAAGTGCGAAACTTCAGTTGTTTTATAAATTGATGAAAGATAAGCTCTTTGAAAACCAGGCTCCTTTTAAGGTTGAAACAAATTTGATTTTAAATGATTTAATCTGCAATAGTCTACTTAAAAAAAGCCATCAAGGAAATCCTTGATGGCTGAAAAAATCAATTCCTCTATTATAAAATCTTTATTTAAAAGGCTGATTACTCAAAAGCAACACTTTTAACTTGATAAGTATCATTTGAGATTATTTTGATGAAATACACTCCTCTTTTGTAAGAGGAAATATCAATATGACTTGTATTGCCATTTGAATAAACGTCACTGAGCACCTGTCCCAATTGGTTTAATAATTGAATGCGATATTCCTGAGCCTTATTCAAGCGAATAGAAATCTGCTCCTGAGCTGGATTTGGATATACACTAAACTGAGCGGCACTGAAATTTGAAACCTGATCAATTATAGGTTCTAAACTAATATCAAGCTCCACCACTTCTTCAGCAATATCTATTGTTCCTTCATAGGAATAGAAAGCTTCTTTACTCACAGTAACATCAATATCTTCCCCAAATACAATATTACTAAAGGTGGCTACTCCTTGTGTATCGGTTAGCATGATAGAGCCGTCCAAGTTTACTTCTGCTCCTTCTATGGCCTCACTACTTTCTTCATCTGTGATGGTAAAAACTACCGTTGCAAAATCGAATTCAGATTCTCCAATACTACCATCGGTAAAAATATTCTGAGCCATCACTCTGGTATCATTTCCCAGTTCATCGCTCCATGTAACTACAGCCTGATTGCTATGAAATTTGCTTAAGAAAGCATGAGATTTTGAATTTTGAGAATTGCTAATCTCAGTTGGGCTCTCCCAAACTTGTTCACCCTCGGCATCTAATGCCAACATATTTAAACTTCCTAAATAGGTAGAACCTTCAAAGAAATTACGATAAAAATAATAAGTTTCATCCTCTATTTGTACGGCTTGAGAACCTGCTTGAAGTTGATCGTTCATTCCAATTATGGTAGCTCCTGCATCACCTTCTAATAATTCGCCATCTGCACTCACTCTTTGGTATTTTAAGGCAGCCATACTCTGGTTTCCATTTAACAGGTTCCATAGCACCACAAATTCTCCATTGGTATTGGTACCAGAAATCACTGCTGAAAGTTGATGTCCACTGGCTTCTGTTCCTAATAATAGGCCATCGGTTTCCCATTTTACCACACCATCAGCGTCCACATATTGAGCATATACTTCATTGGTCATATTAAAATAGCGGTCGTCGTCCCAAGCAAAATATAAGCTACCATCACCAGTTCCAAAAAGGTGCAAATCGTCCCAAGCAGCAATTCCTCCAGCTTCGGTAATTATTTTTTCTGAATCCCAAACCATTTCACCATCAGCATCGCATCTGATGGCAGCAATATGACGAGTTAAGGCTGGGAAATTCCCTGTTTCTTTAAAGAAACCAAAACTAAAGCCGCCATCTTCATTGGCTATAGCGGAAGGGAAAGCCCATTTAGAACCAAATCCCGAGAAAGATTTTCCTTCTTCACCCCAAGGCAAAGTACCATCTTCTAATATTTTATGAACAAAGATCTTATCTGTTCCTGCTGTATAATTAGTGGAGAATAAAACAACAAGGGCATTATCATTAGTGACCACTCCCGTAGGCTGATATTCATCAGAACCAGAAACCGGAAATACAATTCCATCTTCTCCCCATAAGTTATTACCTTCGGCATCTATCTTATAAACCACTACATCTTTATTTCCATTTCTAATGTCGGAAAATATCACAATGGCATTTCCATCCATATCACTAAGGAGTGTATAATCGTCTACCCAAGAATTCTGAGGATGTATACTCACCTTCATGTCATTTTCCCAATTATCAGTACCATCATGGGCCAAGAAAGCCAAATTCATATCTAAATTTCCTGCTCCACCATACCAACTAAAAAAGTATTCACCACTTGGCGTGCTGGCCACCTTAGGTACATAATGTGCATTGGCATCATCATTAATAATGGTATTGACTTCTGCATTATCAGTCCATTGTGCTTGAGCGCCCAGACTTAGTATTAAGAATAAAAATAATAGTTTTTTCATGAGATATATTTTATGTGAATTTGTTATTTCCTTTTATTTATTTCCTTCCATGCAAACATAAAGTCAATTTATCATTTAAAGGCTAGGATGGACCAATCTAAGTTACGCTACTGAAATGATATATTGATATTTTACTACTGCAATATACGTAAAATTCAGATATTCAATACACTAAAATTGCTTCAAATAATCAAAAAGATGATCTGCATTTTCAATGTTTAGTTTTTTGCGTAGTCTTAATCGAGCAGATTCCACACTTCTCACCTGCCTAAAAGTAAGCGAAGCAATATCTTTAGTACTCAAACCCAAACTGATAAAAGCACATAATTTCTCCTCGTTTGCACTGAGGTCGGGATGATAAGCAATCAGGTTTTCATAAAAAGAAGGATGCACTTGTTGGTAATAGGTTTTAAATTCTTCCCAATCACTTTTCATCAGGTCGCGCTTCATCTGCTGAATCACCTGTTCCAATTCTTTCTTGGTTCCTGCTTTTAGGGCTTGGTTATATATGAGCTGACTCAAACGGCTAATGATTTCTTCGGTGGCCTGCACATGTTTTATAGAAGATAGCGAATAGGTAGCCAGTTGACGAGATTTAGCATTTAGCTCCAGTTTCAATTGCTTCTCGTTTTGCTGATGTATAAGGTCCTGCTGCTCTTGTATGGTTTGGTTTTGCTCATTCACTTGTTGACTCATTTTCTTTTCAAAACCTCTTTTTCTATAGAGGATGGTTAGCAACCACAGCAGAACAATCAGGCTTATCACAGAACCTATCAACATCAGATTCCTCTGATTTAATTTAAGCTGGGCTAAAGCTAGATTATTTTCGAGCAGTCTATTTTCTTGTTCTTGCCATTCTAGTAAATAAATCTGATGAACCTCACTTTGCTGTATGGATTTCCAGGTCTCATTAATAGAATCCTGAATACTATGGGCTTCTTTTAAATAAAAATAGGCCTCATTCAGCTTATTCTCTTGCTCATACAAATCAGCCAATTCAAATAATACCTCTACCTTTAATTTGGGAACAGAAATAGAATCGCTCAGAACCAATGCCTTGGTCAAATAGGAAATGGCTAAATCAAAAGAAAGCCGATCCTTAGCAATATTCCCAAGTCCTTCGTTACATTTCAACTGAAGCTCTTCAAATTGATGATCTACCGCAATCTCTAATCCTTTAGCATAATAATATTGAGCTTGCTCCCTATCGCCCGATTTATAAAACAAACCAGCATATTCCTCATATAAAAAGCAGTTTTGATACTGACTTTGCAGCTTGGGTAATATTACTTTACATTTTTCGGCATATAGAAATGCGGAATCCAGAGGAGTCAAATCCGCATACATCACCATCAAATTAAAATAGGCATCATATTTTTTACCAAGGTCATTGGCCAATTGAGCAATTTGAAGGGCTTTATGTTGAAGTTGTATGGCTTGATCTAAGTTTCCTTGAATAAAATAGAGATTACTAATATTATTCAATGCAGTGGACTGCCCTACTTTCCAATCTACTGAATCGCTAATACTTAAGGACTGATAATAGGCTTTTAAAGATTTATTATAAATGCCGAGTTCTTTATAGAGTATGCCTTCTACATTGAGCAAATAGGCTTTTCTTCGCCAGTCTTCAGTGGAATGATAGCCCAAGGAATCTGATATGGCATTGGCATCTAAAAACACCTCGAATGCCTTAGCATAATATCCAGATTGAGCCAAAATATAGCCATAGCTAATTTGTGCTTTGACACCCGGTATGGGCAGGTTTAAATCTCTAGAAAGCTGATAGGCTTTATGGGCAAATAGTTTACGCTCCTCTAAATTAAAATGCTCATCTTGCGATAATTCTGTATATCTTTTCAGTTGCTCTATATTCATCTTATAATTGGAGGAGTCCACTTGAGCCAGCCCAGCAATAGAACACAAAATCAACAGAATAAATAAGAATCTCTTCATGGCAGAATATTAACACTCAAAATTACATGAAAAACTTAAGACATCAAGATATCACCCTAAAAGGCATTTGTCCAATAAATTGAAATAAATGGACACATGGATAGATTGTGTTCATTTTTGATTGGTTTTTTGGTATTTGTTCAATTATATTAAAAATCTGGACAGATATGATGGGTCTAAATGTGTTTTATGTGAACAATGAAATCCCCATGTATTAAAAGATGAGTTAAAAGAATTAGCAATACGAGGGTTGGGATACGAAATAGAAGTAGTCACAAGTAAAATTGATTTAAGCAACACCGAAAATTGATTAAGCAACATAAAAAACAAGAACATATCAATCAGTATATCAACACATAACACAAACTAAGTAACATTTTGATATAAATAAGCAACAAATTTTTTTAGCATTAAAACACCAAGGCAAAGCCAGTGAATGATGATTTGATTAGGATTTTGGAGGGGGTAGATTGAATCAAAGCTTATGAGATTTACCTAATTATACGAATTGATATATTGGTTAATGGTTTTTTTCTTAGCTTTGGGCTTCGCATTGATCGAAAAATTGAACTAAATAAATTAACGGCTTCCTCAATCCTACTATTGTAAGTATCCTTGGTGAAGAACATAACAAGTATTTGCAACTAACTAATTTTTTAATTACTACTAAATGACAAAGAAAGTAACGGATCAACCTGACAAATATGCATTTCCAGTTATAGATCTTTTTGCAGGTCCGGGTGGCTTAGGCGAGGGCTTTTCATCAATTTATAATAAAAAAAATGAAAGAGTCTTTAGTATAAAACTATCAATTGAGAAAGATTACCATGCACATAAAACTTTACGCCTAAGAAGCTTTTACAGACAATTTAAACCACAAGACGTTCCTGAATTATACTATGATTACATCAAAGAAAACGACTCAAAGAAAAAAGAAGAACTCTTTGAATCTTTGATTGAAAAGAATCAAAAAGAATGGCAGAATGCTGAAAATGAAGCTTGGAAATTTGAATTACCTCATGAAGAGGGATATAATGATCAACAGATTAAAAAAGCACACGAAGAAATAGACAGACGAATTTCAGCCTGTTTATCACCTAAAAAAGATTGGGTTTTAATCGGAGGCCCCCCTTGTCAAGCATTTTCACTTGTTGGAAGGTCAAGGAATCAATTAAAAGATAATGTCAATAAAAAAGATCATAGAGTATTTCTATATAAAGAGTATCTAAGAATAATAGCCAAACATCACCCTGCAATCTTTGTGATGGAAAATGTAAAAGGATTATTATCAGCAAAAGTAGATGGAGAGAAAGTCTTTACTTGGATGAAGAATGATCTTAAAAACCCAGGATCTGTATTTGAAAACCTAGATTCTCCGACATACAAAGTATTTTCTTTTGTAAAAGAGCCTGATTCATTTGATGAAAATGGATTTCCGGAATATAAAGACGACAGAGCCTTCCTAATTAAAACTGAAAAATTTGGTGTTCCTCAAAAAAGACATCGTGTAATATTTTTAGGCATTAGACAGGATATTGATGCTTCAAATATCAAAACACTCGAGAAATCCGAACTCGTTTTGCTAAAGAATGTAATCGGGAGCTTACCCAAAATAAGAAGCGGAATTGGAAGAGAAATTATTGGTTCCAAAGAAAACGGCAAGCATATTTATAAAAAAATTATTAATAATCAAGAAAACTGGGAAGATTCCGTTTCCTTTTATAGAGCAAAACTTGCTGAAGAATTTAAAGACATCAAATTAAATAAAAAGGAACAATCGCCAAGTAGCGAAGGGTTAAATTTTCTAGAATTCAAGGATGCAGAGAAAGAAAACCCTTTAAAGGATTGGTATAAAGATCCAAGATTAACTGGAATATTAAATCATGAATCACGCACGCATTTGAAGGAAGATTTGGCTAGATATCTTTTTTCTTCTATTTATTTGCAAAAGAATGGTGACTTCCCCAAATTAAGAGATTATCCAGAGTGGTTATTACCAGAGCATAAAAGTGCTAAAGGTGGAAAATTTGCAGACCGTTTTCGTACACAACGCCCAGAATTTCCTGCAACAACTATAACCAGTCATATATCAAAAGATGGACACTATTTCATTCATTATGATCCATTACAATGCAGAAGCTTAACAGTACGTGAAGCAGCACGAATTCAATCATTTCCTGATAATTATTATTTCTGTGGTGCAAGAACACATCAATATCATCAGGTTGGAAATGCAGTGCCTCCTTTTTTGGCCAAACAGATTGGGGACATTGTAATTAGTATACTTAAAAAGATCAAATAAAATACGTTTTCTTAAAATCAAATTATGTTAGATTTTACTGAATATATCTCAGAAGAAACTCCACCCAAAGCAGGGGCTATGATTAATACGTTTCGTGCTTTTGGGTATAATCTTCAAACCGCTATTGCGGATATTATTGACAACAGTATTTCAGCTAAGTCTCAAAATATATGGATAAACTATGAATGGAATGGAGCTGAATCTTGGTTAACCATTTGTGATGATGGGGAAGGTATGGATGTTCAGACATTAGTTAATGCAATGACTCCCGGAAGTAAAGATCCTAATGATGAAAGAGATGCCAATGATCTTGGTCGCTTTGGCCTAGGTTTGAAAACATCTTCATTTTCCCAATGTAAAAACCTGACAGTTGCCTCAAAAAAAAATGGTTTTAATACAATAAAAAGAGCTTGGGATTTAGACTTTGTTAATAAAACTGGAAAATGGTCATTACTTGATTATATATCTAACGAGCAATATTTCGAAAGATTATCTAGTCAAAAGAGTGGAACTTGTGTTATTTGGGAAAAACTTGATCGACTAATAGGTAATTCTCATAAAGAAAATGAAGCCGCTAGAATTGTTTTTCTAGAAGAACTTGCTCTAGTTGAGAGTCATTTAAGTATTGTATTTCATCGTTTTCTTGAAAAAAGAAAATTCAAGTTATGGATAAATGAATCACTCGTTTTACCTTGGGATCCATTTATGAAAGAGGAGGATGGTGGACAATTAGTTTCTGATGAACTTTTGGATGATGGAAATGTTCATGTGAAATGTTATGTGTTACCCCATATTTCAAAAATTACTGCTGAAGAAAGAATTTTAGCCAAGACTGAAGACTGGTATAAATTGCAGGGTTTCTATATTTATAGAAATGAAAGACTCCTGCTTTATGGTGATTGGCTAGGCTTATTCACCAAAAATGAACATTATAAGAATGCTAGGATTTTAATAGATATCCCCAATAAACTTGATCATGATTGGAAAATAGATATAAAAAAAGCTACAGCTACACCATCAATCATAATCAGGAAAGATTTAGTCCGACTAGGTAAGCTCACGAGGTCTAATGCAGCTAATATTTATAGGTTTCGTGGTAATCAATTAATGCTTGATGATTCAATAACAAGTTTCAGTTTTCAATCAATTTGGAAAGCGTCAAAGCATAGAGATGGTGCAATAAATTATTACATTAATGAAGAGCATCCCATCGTTTCGAAAATTCTTAACGCTCAAAAAATAGAGCCTAAAGAATTAAAATCGCTGCTTAAATTAATTGGAAATACAACTCCTGTGGAATCGATTATTCAGAATTACAGTGAGAATCCCGAGAGCATTGAATTAAGAAATGTAACCAAGGAGCTAGATACCGGAACTGCTCAATTGGCTCAAATGATGTTTTCATCTCTTAAAATATCTGGAATTAGTAAAGATATTGCAATTAAACAAATTTTGAATATTGAACCTTTTAATGAATTTCCTCAACTAATTGAAATCTTAAAATAATATGAGTCATTTTGAAAGTGCGAGAAATATTGCCCATGTTCTACTCCAAAAATATAAGAAGAAGGATATTGTAAATGCAACTATAGCGATTGAAGTTGAAAATATTTTTCTAATGCCTGGTTTTGATAGTCTTGATAAAGAAGAATTGATCTCACAATTGGAAGCTGATTTTGATATTTACTCAAAAGAGGCAACTTTATTAGTTGCAGAAGATGTTCTTCCTTGGCTTTATGATGAAAAATCAAAAATAAATCCTGAATTATGGAATAGGTATAAGATATATATGAATCAAAAAGATGCATCGTTTCCGATGGGTTCACTTGATGATATTACAGATAAGATTCTAGATAAATGTGTTAATCCTAAAGTAAAAGGTAGGTGGGATCGAAGAGGAATGGTTGTGGGGAATGTTCAATCAGGAAAAACAGCAAATTACACGGGATTAATAAATAAAGCTACTGATGCTGGATATAAGTTGATTATTGTCATTGCTGGTATTCATAATAGTTTAAGAGCACAGACACAAAGTCGAATTGATGAAGGTTTTATTGGACGAAATAGTTCTGACTTTATCTTAAAACAGCGAAATATAAAAACTGGTGTTGGTTATATTAAAGCAGAAACCGAGATCTATTCATATACTTCATCGGATGCAAAAGGGGATTTTAATAGGAATATTGCTAGCAGAATAAGTGTTCCTATTGGAGGGAAAAGCCCAACTGTTTTGGTTATTAAAAAAAACAAAAGCATTCTTGAAAATCTTATTTTATGGCTTCATCAATTTGCTACAACGGATGAGAAAGGCGACAATAGAATATTTGATGTGCCTTTGCTCCTAATTGATGATGAAGCAGACAATGCTTCCGTTAATTCAGGATCAGAATTGGATATTAAAACAATAAATAGACTAATTCGTACTTTATTAAATCTTTTTAATCAAAATACATTTATTGGATATACAGCCACTCCTTATGCAAATATCTTTATTCCCTCCTCTTGGAGCGATACTCTAGAAACTATAGTTAAAGATATTCGGATGAAGATAGGTGAAGACTTATTTCCACGTGATTTTATTGTAAATATTCCACCACCTTCAAATTATGTTGGTGCAGTACAGGTCTTTGGTTATGAGAATAGCGATACTGGTGAAGATTTTGAAGGATTGGATATAATTAGAACCGCAGAAGATCAAGAGCCCTATTTCCCTTTAAAACTGAACTCGAAGAATAAAGGAGATTTGCCAGACGATGTACCATCAAGTTTAAAAGAAGCGCTCAAATCATTTATTCTTACCTGTGCAATAAGACGCTTAAGAGGGCAGGAAAACAAACATAATTCTATGCTTATTCATGTGGCACTATATGTTGCTTGGATTGACCGCGTTGCATGGCTTGTAAATGAAATTATGCGAGATTATAAACTTCAGATAAGATCAGGGCAAGGGAATTTGATAAATGAATTGAAAGATCTATTTGAAAATGACTTTATTCCAACAACTGATAACGTAAAAGATAATATCGCATATACAGACCATAAAATCAAACAGCATTCTTGGGATGAAATAATATTAGTGTTAAACGATGCTGTTTCAAAAATCGAAGTTCGCTCTGTTCACGGTACAAAAAATACAAGATTACTAGAATACCATAATATTGAAGATATTAAGTACGATGATTATAAGAATGGGATGTCTGTTATAGCCGTTGGTGGAAATCGTCTTGCAAGAGGCATTACATTGGAAGGCTTATCTGTGAGTTATTATTTAAGAGCATCTCGTCTATATGATTCTTTAATGCAAATGGGACGTTGGTTTGGGTACAGACCTGGTTATATTGACTTATGTCGACTATTCACTACAAATCAACTCATAAATTGGTATAGGCATATAACGCTGGCTACGGAGGAAATGCGAGCCGATTTCGATGAAATGGCAGCTAGCAATAAACAGCCGGTTGATTATAGATTAAAAATAAGAACTCATCCAGGAATATTAAACATTACAGCTGCAGGAAAGATGCGAGAGCACCAAAAGATTCTAGTAGGTTTTTCTGGTAAAATAACACAGACGTATCAATTAATAAAGAACGAGAAAATTGTAAAGAATAATTTAAATGTTTTGAATAGTTTACTGGTTCGTTTAGAAAATCCCAAGAAAAGATATACTTTATCAAAGAAGCTGAATGGATTAAATTGGGAAAATGTAGCGCCTGAAAAAGTCATGAGTTTTCTTGAGGGGTTTTCCACTAATCAACCAAATATCCGTACAGAATTGCTAAATCGATATATACAAAAACAAAATAGTAAAGGTTTATTATTAGATTGGACTATTGCTCTTATTATAAATTCTGAAAGTGAAAATTCATATGAATTCAAGTATTTAAATGGCTCTGTTGTAGCAGGTTTATCCAAAAGAACAAATACTAAAATCGGTGGTGATTCTTATTTTACCTTATCAAAAAATAACATTTTCGATCCTACTCATAGAAGATTAGACTTGGAAATGAATAACAAGAACCCAAAAGAATCGGAGGTCAAGAAAATAAGAGCTAAAGTAGGAAAATCATTATTAGTTATTTATCCTCTTGATTGGACGGTTGATACAAAGCTTGAAGATGGTATTCCATTAGTTGGATGGGGTTTAGTCTTTCCTGAAATTAAAAATGAGGAAAAAGTGGAATATGCAGCACGTCCTTATAGTTCTAGTTTTGAAGATACACAATCCGATGATGATATAGACACAGATGAGTAGAATTAAAGAAATATGGAATAGTCAGGCAGCTTCATTTAAAAATGAAGTTATAAGACATAGGGTAGAAGATATCAAGTACTTGAAATGCTGTATTGGAACAGTGTCTGTATCTAAAGCTAAAATATTCACTTTAGAGATAGACCCACAAGTAAAAGTACATCCAAATTATTTAAAGCGTTTTATAGGTGTTGAGGTGCAGGTTCTGCAAATAAATGAACACCAAAAGGAGCTTGTCCTAATTCTCTTAGAAGAAGAGTTAGCTGATGTGTTTGTTATGTTTATAGAAGATATTATTCAGAGTCTCGCAGATGTGAAAAATTCTGAAGATGCTCTATTAATCATTTCAAATCGTATCAATTATTGGAGAAAACTATTCGGGAAATTTACAAATGGATTATTAAGTTCACAGCAACAAAGAGGCCTATATGGAGAATTATATTTTTTAAAGCTTCTGCTTGAGCTAGACGGGATTAATAAAGATAAAATTATTAATGCTTGGCAAGCTCCCGATGGGGCTAATCAAGATTTTTATTTCAATGGAATCGCCGTGGAAGTTAAAACTTCTATTGCAAATACGCCCAGCATTAAAATAGCAAATGAATTTCAATTAGATATTGACGAGCTGAAAATATTGTTTATTTCATTCTATAAGTTAAACGAATATCCTAACGGGGAAAATACCCTTTTTAATATCATAACAGAAATAAGAAATATACTTAACCTATTTGTTAATTTGAAGCGAGAGTTCAATCTTAAATTGGAAATTCTTGGGATTTCTCTGGAAACAGAGTCAGAATATGATAAAATCGGATATTCTATTTCAAGGGAACTATATTATAAAGTTACTGATAATTTCCCTAGAATTACTTCCGAAATAATTAATCAAGCAATTTCCAAAGTGTCTTATGAGATTTCTCCTATTGCCTGTGTGGATTTTGAAGTAGATATTAATGAGATTACTAAAGAAATAATATAATGCAGAATAATAATATAGATTTCGAATTAGATTTATTTATTCAAAACCTATTTCATGAGGTACAATCATTAGTCTATTCTGATGATAACGGCGATTCTAAGGAAAACAAGTTTACTGAATACGTAATGGATATTTTAGCTGATGCTGGAGAAACTGAAGGAGTGAGATTATGTCATTACATCAAAGAAAACAAGTTTGAAAACATACAGTTTAAAATTAATGGTTATGCCTTAGAGGAAGGTTATGAGAACATTGATATATTTATCTCTTCGTATAAAGACACAAATGAGTTTTATAAAATAACTAAAGCTGAATTCGAGAAACTAATAAAGTGGTCTTCGGGTTTTATTAACGCAGCTTTAAAAGGATTCTTAGATGATATCGAGCCATCCATTGAAGCATATGGGTTAGCTTCTTTACTGACCAAGGAAAGAAAGAAAATAATCAGAATTAATGTTTTTGTGTTGTCAAATGGAGATATTCCGTATGATCCTCCTTCAGATTTTAAATTAATAAACATGGAGGAAGTCTTGATTAATTTTAAGATTTGGGACATTGAGAGACTTCATAGGTTATCACTTTCTTCAGGAAATAGAGAGCCAATAGAGATAGATTTCGAGGAAACTCTGGGCGAAACAATACCTTGTTTAGAAATGCCTTCTAAAAACGACCTATATGAGTGTTACCTTGCAATTGTACCAGGGACTGTCCTTTCAGTATTATATAGAAATTATGGAGTAAGACTTCTTGAAAGTAATGTTAGAGCATTTTTACAACAAACGGGGAAAGTTAATCAGGGAATAAGAGATACAATACGCTTCAATCCGCATATGTTTTTGCCATACAATAATGGTCTTGCTACAACAGCTCAAGCTGTAAAGACCAAAATTACAGATAAAGGCCAATTAGTTATTACTTCGGTAAAAGATTTTCAAATTGTAAATGGTGGCCAAACAACAGCTTCACTATTTCATACTGCAAAAAAATATAAAGAGGCTAATATCTCCGAGGTTTTTGTTCAAATGAAACTTACTGTAATTAAGGATGAAATAAAAAAAGATGAAACTGTCCCATTTATATCACGATATGCCAATAGTCAGAATAAAGTTTCTGAACTAGATTTGACTTCTAATAACCCATTATTACAAAGGCTTGAAGAGCTTTCCAGAACTACTTTCGCAATAGATCTTAATGACAGAAATAAGCAGACAGTATGGTTTTTCGAACGTGTAAAAGGTCAATATAAAGAAGCTTTAAATAAAGAGCCAACCGTTAGTAAACAGAATGCTTTTAAATTAAAGTATCCTAAGAATCAGATTATAATAAAATCAGATGTAGCAAAGTATATAAACTTATGGGAGTTGAAACCTTTTCATGTATCAAAAGGCTCACAAAAGAATTATACTATTTTCCTTCGCGAAATAGAGAAAAAATTTAAGAAGAATAAAGCTAATCGTATATTTTGGATTGATATTGTAGCTAATGCCATTTTATTTCGAGCAACAGATAAGCTATTTGGCAGAAAGAATAGTGATCCAATTGGAGATACTAATATTAAATCACACACAGTAGCTTACACCTTATCCTATTTCCACCATATTACTGACAATAAATTAAATCTAGGTTCAATATGGGACAATCAAAATGTTGCAACAGAACTTCAGGTAGAGTTAAAAAAACTACTTATTTTTGTTTATCACTTTTTCACTGGATTAGATGTAGCACTAATAAGTGAAGCTGCAAAGAGTGAGAAAAACTGGACATTATTAAAGGAAAAAATAAATTATCCTTTAGATTTAAATGTTGTCAATAAATACTTAATTACAGAAGCAGATTATAAATCTAGATATGAAACTATCGTGGATGATGTTGCTGAAAGTGAAAGATATAATACACTAGAGAAAATTACTTCTCTAGGTTTACGTTTTTGGGACGGACTTTGTATTTTTATGTTGAGGACTGATTATTTATCAGAAATACAACATAATTACATAACTACTATTAGAAAAAAAATTAAAACGAATGGTAATTTCACGGATTTTGAAATAAAAAGAGGTGGAATCATAATAGATGTCCTAGTTAAAAACAATGTGGATTTTGACAAGGTCAAAGCTCTTAGCAGATTTGAAGAAGCAGATCTCAGCATGCCCTCAACCATATATAATAGACTAAAACTAATCGATTCTAGTACTTGGAATAGAATTATTGCTCTTGGTGAACAGACTGGAAAGTTAAGCTTTCAAGAAGTCAGCGTAATTAAGACAGTTATCTTAAAACTGAAAAAACATGAATCTATTGATTTAAGAAGATTACAAATTGTTAATAATTCTTTAGAAAAAGTAAAGAAATATGGATTAAACATTTAAAATATTTTTAGCTGCTTTGTTTCCCATAATGTTTTAAATAAGATAAAATATTCTTCGCTTTGAATAATATTTACTCATAAGAATAAGGTTGTTTCCCACAAAAAAACCCAATAACAAAAAAAAGAGTTATCGGGCTTTTCCTGATACAAATTAAAGCTAGAATTTAAAACTCAGCCCCAATATAAAGTTCCTACCGGGCTCATAATACACCATATTAGTGCCTGGTATTTGGTTTTTGTATGCTCGGCTTAAATGCTCCACATAGTTTTCATCGAAGATATTCTCTATGTTCATGGTCACATTTAAACCTCTTCCTATATGATAGCGGGCCGATAAATCGAATACCTGAAAAGCATCGGATTTACTCTCGTTAAAACTCAAAGAAACTCGGTCTTGCTCCATCACAAAGCGGAAGTTAAAAGTGGCGCCCCAGCGTTTGCTTTCATAATTTAAACCTAAATTAAACTCCATGGGAGGAATCTCTGCCAAAGGCTCATCCATAGTCACGTTTTCACCAATGGTATAAGACCCCGTTCCATAAACATTCAAGTTTTTCCAGAAGGTATATTTCAATGCTGCCTCGAATCCATATAATCTAGCATCCTCCACATTTTCGTAACGCTTGGCAAACTTAGGCTCCATGCAAGGCATAAACTTTTTGCTTAAGGTGGTGTCTAAATTGGCTTGGATATAATTCTTTACCAAGGCATAAAACACTCCCGCCTCCAATGAGAATTTCTGCTTATTGAGCTTGAATTTCAAATCGTTTTGGAAGTTCTGCTCCATCTCCAAATTCGGATTCCCCACATATTCATAAGCATCCATGCCCACGGTTAAATGGTTGAGGTATCTTTCTATCAGTTCTGGGGCTCTTTGTCCCAAACCTATAGACCATTCTAGAAACATCCCCTCTGAGAGTTTATAATTCAATCTACTGTTGAGCATAAAAGCCACATCGTCTTTTTTGCCTAAATCAGGATAGAGGGCTTCAAAATCTGGTGCTGGCTCTTGAATATCGGATGAGACCATATCGAATCTAGCTCCTGCCTTCCATTGCCATACATCAGAAATCTGCCAATTAGATTCTACAAAAACACCCAAATCGCTCTGCTTACTGTCTTGCCAAATGGCATCGGTGAATGTTTTTGGTGGATCCATGACCATTCCGGTACAAGGATTCTCGAAGACTATTCTTTCTCTATCCCCTTGTTTGCCAATTAACTTATAATCGGCACCAAACAAAAGATGATGATTTTCCGAAATACGATAGGATAATTCACCACGTGCACCATAGGTTTGTGATTGCAATGCAGAAACGGCATCCACAATTTTTAGATTAGGACGTCGGTGATTACTCATCTGATGGTCTATCATATTCCCAAAAACCTTAAACTCGGCTCTATAGATTTTCTTTGTTGCATCTTTATAGAGATAACGCAGTGCACCCGTACTGGAATTGTCAAAATCGCCATCCATGGGCAATCCAGCAAAAAGCACATCTTTGGCAAAGGATTGTTTCCAATCTAAGATAATCTGGTTTTTAGGATTGATAAACCAAGCGGCTTGCGCACTATAATCGGAATGCTTAAAGCTGGAAAGGATTTCTGTTCCGTCTCCACTTTTATAATTTCCGAAGTCTTTAAGTCCACCATAAACTTTGAGCAGATATTTTTTATCCGAAATTTGAACTCTGGCTTGACCATCAGTACTTTCTCCATTGGTATGATAGAACCATCCTGCATAACCATGTACTTGAAAAGAATCTGTTGCCCTTGGGTCTTTGGATTTAAAATTGAGGATGCCTCCGGTATTCATTCCATACCTCACACTATAAGGACCTTTTATGATTTCAATGGATTCTAAGTCCTCCAAGTTGATATGAGAAGTGGGGGCATCCATTCTATTGGGACAGGCAGGATTGGTTTGCATAAAACCATTGCTCAAAAGCTGTAATTGGTCGGCTTTGAATCCTCTAATGACGGGGTCGGTAGCATAGTTTCCTCTTTTGATGAGGCTGATATTGGGGCTTTGTTTGATGATTTTCCCCACATCTTCTTTGCTTCTGTTGTTTTCTGTGATCTTGATTTCTTCATCGGTGCCTAGGCTGTTGCCAAAAACTTCAAGTCCAGAAATATTTAATGTGGTATCCACTTGTTGGGCATAGTTATTCATGCCAAGCAAAATGATGGAGATACCCAAAATGTATTTGATTTTGTTCATTTAATTTTTGATTTGTTTTGAATGAGATATAATCCCAATGAGGCATTCTTAAAGTCAATAATAGGAAGGTATAGTTCACTTTTCTTTGTGAATCTTGGTACTTCTTTGAGCCTTCTTTGTGCAATAACTAAATAAGCCATATCACAAAAGACACAAAGATCACTCAAAGTTCCACAAAGGACTTTTAGGGTAGCTATGCATTCTATTGAGATTATTTTATTAAAACTGTATGTTCAAGAAAATTAAACTAGCATTTTGGGGGGATGGAAGATATTATCTAAAAAAGGCTGAGCAATTTGGGGAGGGGACAAACAATGATGACTTCCTCCATTGATATGTTCAAAGCTTTGATTTTCTCCTTGCAACAAAATAGCGATAATCTCAGGATAGAATATTGGAGCCACTGTTTTCGAAAAAGGATGCTCCTCTTGCGCAGGTTTTTGCTGGTCTAGTTGCTTATTCAAGTGGCATTTTCCATTACAAGCTGGCTTCTCTGGATTGTCTTTATTCTCGCAGAGCACATTCACAAAATAATCGTAATTCACATAATAGTTGATATATACCAATGTATGATAAGATTGGTAGGACATAAAGGCCACAACTAAAAATATGGAAAGAATTTTCTGTGTCATTTGCCTTGCAAATTTATTCCAATTTATTTACGCATCCAAATACCTGAATTAAAGATGGGATTTACTGTTCAAATTTAATATATTCTATTCAATATCCTGTTGAATTTTTAAAAGGATGGATCAAAGCAAATAAATGAAATCAAAAGGAGCTGTTTAGGCTAATGTTAATCCCTTTATTGGTCGGCAATAAGAGATTGTTACCAAAAAGATCTTCTAGCCGACCAATAATATATTTCACATTCATAACCATGGGCGATGCCCATGGCTATTCATATTGAAGGCCTTCAGCCTTCTTTTAAAGAATGATATGGGAAAGCAAAAGCTTCGAAGGATAAACCTCTGGCCGACTTAAAAAAAACGAGAAGTTTTATTACCCCGAGTTGAAACTCGGGGTAATTTTACAAATTCCTATATGACATCTAATTATTTTGGGTGATTAGACAGGTAAGGTCAAGTTTGAGGCTTGTGATTGCTGAATAACAAAAAGTTTGCTTTTGCAAATGTTTGTTTTCAGTAAGAGCGTAACGAAAAAATCGGCCTTATATGACAATCACTTCTTAAAGAATACTTTTCTGAGCCAGCGAGGCAACACAATAGCCCCAATTAATAAATAAGGATAATAACTGATCACCCTCCAAAGCAAAGCCAAAGGAACGGCCCATTCTAAATTGGGGATGATATCGCCTAAGAAATCCTTGAAGACAAATTCTGCAATACCACTGCCTCCAGGAGTTGGGCTAATCAATAGAATAATCCACATGGTGAGTTGACGGGCATAGATGAGAAAATGGTCAACGAGCCCCAAATGGCTAAAAAAGAAAGCCATAAAAAGGAAATTCACCACCCAATATCTGGCTGTCCAACTAATAAAAGTAGCGGTAAAACTCTTCAACCAAAAGCTAAAACTTTTGCCTTTAAATTCTTCAGAAGTAATCACTAATTGATTGGAAAGTTTACGAACTTTTAATCTCCATCGTTTTAAAAATGGCAATAGAAAAACCCAGGAAAGCAGTTTTTTTATGGTATGAGGATTAATAAATAAAGCATAAAGAAGGAGGAGGGTATAAATAAAAATAATCCCATATCCTATCCAAAAGTAGATCACTAAATTCCCCAGAAACGACAAGCCTTCCTGTGGGAAAGCCATATTTCCAAAGAATAAAATCATCAGGGGCACCATAATGATGAAAAAGAGCTCGTCGAGGAAAATAGCCGTTAAAACTACCGCCGTGCTTTTTCCCAAATTCAAGCCTTCTTTATAGAGAAAGTAAATGGCTGGTCCTGTTCCACCTACCACGCTTGGGCTTACGGCAGAGCTAAATTCCCAAAGCATAATCACATCAAAGGTATTTCTCCAGGTGATTTTTTGATGAGTGAGTATGCGAATACGCCACATATAGGCAATATCACGTATGGCCATCATCAAAAAGCTAATGAATAGCCAAAAACCAGCCGCTGCTGTCCATTGAAAAAAGCTAAAGGTTTCGGGATTGATTTCATTATACATCAGCCAAGCCACCATACCCAATCCCAGAACGATGGGAATCATGATTTTTGATGGGCTAAGATTTTTCTTTAGCTGTGTGTATTTTTTGCTGTCTTCGTGATTCATTAGATCGCAAAGGTAATATTTTATGAGGATCGCTCTGTTAATCCATTATAAACTTTTAAGGAAGTCTGTTACTCAAATCCTATACTAAAATTAAAACCTCCTAAGTTTTTAGCTGAATGTAGAACTGAAATATGTTTTTTGCTTTGTGGAACTTTGCGAAACCCCTGGCTGACGGCAGGTAGGCTTTGTGCACCTTTGTGGTACAGCTATTTATTAGTTAAAATAAAGAACACTAAAAACCAAATTACATGAATAGATTTTTAACTATTCTCCAAGCTTTCCCCTAATAATATCAGCCACACGAAACGAATTGGCATAGATGGTCCAAGTGTGAGTAACACTGCCACCGGTGGGCATCCAGCTGCCATCGGTAACAAATAAGTTGCTTACATCATGGGCTTGGCAATGGGGATTGAGCACCGATTCTTTGGGATCTTCTCCAAATCTACAGCCCCCAGCCACCAAATTTGGAGGAGGAGCACCACTAATATTCGAACTGATATTTCTGGCCCCCATTTCTGCTAACAAATGCTCGGCTTTTTTTGCCAATACTTGCCCTACTTTCACATCTCTTTCATGGCTATATATTCTAATGTGGGCTACCGGATCTCCCCACTTATCGGTTACCTCTTCCGATAATTTCACATAGCAATCGTCGGTGGGTAACCAATCCACAAAAACTTCAAAGTTTAGACTCCTCAATTCGGTGAAATAATGCTTGAGCTTTTCTTTGAGCTTGCTGCCATAAACCAGGTTTCCTTCATTATCCCATTTCTGATGTATGGCTCTGGTGATTCCATTATTATGCTCCATTAAAAAGTCAATGCTCCCTCCTTTTACGGGTTTTGCAAAAGGCTCTTCCTCTATTTCATACCATTGATGGATTGTTCTATTTACAAATACGCCAAAAGCCTTTAACTGATTCCAGCTCGCCTCGTCTAAATCTTCTCTATAAAACTCTCCACTTCCGGAACCTCCTCCAGAAAATATTAGATTTCTCCCCACTTGCCCTGAATTATTAGCCAATCCATTGGGGAAATTAGGGCTTTTACTCATCAATAAAAGGCGGGAAGTTTCAATGGCTTGAGCAGCCACTACAAATATTTTGGCAGTCGCTTTTTTCGCCTGACCTGCAATATCATAATAATGTGCCACCACTACTTTTTGATGCTCTTCCTCCAAATTAAAAACCTTGGCATTGGGAATGACATCCAAGTTTCCTGACTTTAATGCCTTATTTAAAAGAGCAGCTCTTGAACTGCCTTTGGCATCGCTACTACAACCATAGCTTCCGCAATATCCCGAATAATAGCATGGGTTTCTATCGCTCTGGGGGCGACTTAATATAGCTCTTGGAAGGACGAGTGATTTATAATCGAGTTTCAAAGCAGCTTGATCTACCCATTTGGCAGCTACATTTTCCGCTAAAGGAGGATAAGGGAAGTCAGTAGTAGAACGAGGTTCTGCCATTGGATGGGGAATCACTTTTCCTGAAATACCAATAATTTGCTCCACTTTGGCATAATAAGCTTCTAGGTCTTCATATTTCAAAGGCCAGTCAACAATATTGGCCCCTTCTATTTCGCCATATTTAGATAATAACTGAAAGTCATTGGGTTTTAATCTATTGAAATATCCGCTCATGAAATTGGAGGAACCGCCCACACAGTTTCCATTCCACATATCTTGGCCTGTTTCATAGTTGGAGCGTGCTATCCATTCCCCATCTGAGTTTTGTTTCTCAATAACTTGGGGCTCATCCTTGAGCTTGGGTGTATAGACACTTCTTCTGCTGCTTACTATTTCATCTTTGCTAAAGTCTTTGGTTTTAATCCATGGGCCTTTCTCCAAAATCAGAACTTGATGGCCCGCTAAAGCCAGCTCGTAGGCCACAGGTCCAGCTCCAGCGCCACTTCCTATAATACAAACATCGTATTTCTTCTCTTTTGGCATTAGCTTTTGTTTTCTTGATTGACGTAATTGAGGAAGTTTCCATATTTCATTTCTTCAATGGGGCGAGGATGTCCTGGATTATGCTCCAGCCAATTCCAGCTTTGCTTATCCATATTAGCACCATAAATAGGATCGGATAAAAGTGCTTCAAATATAAAGTTCAGATTCATGGAATACCAAGACTCTCCCCAAACTTCTTTACTAATCAACTCTAAAATTTCTTCTCTCTCCATTTCTGATAATTCTAAAAATGATAGCCCTTTCTCTTCTTGGGCAGTCTCCTCCACCCATGCTAATCCATTGATGAAGTATTTTTTTTCTATTGGGTCCATGTTCTCATCACTTAAAACCCATTGCATATATTTTTCGGCTTTAAAATCCACGGCTCCTGGTCCATTTCCATCAGCAGGGAAAAGAAAATTTTGCACTAAAACTAATATACTTTGCTGCTCTTCGTTTAGGCTATAGTCAGCGGTTTGATTCTTACCAGAGCTACAGGCCATCCACCATGGAATCTGAGTAGCCACAGCTCCGGCCAGAAGGACTCTCAAGAATTGACTTCTTTGCATCCTCCATTTTTGCGGAGATTGCAGCGTTTTGGGTATGAATTTTGTTTTATCTGTCATGGATTTATTGGATCGTAAAAGGAAGCCTAATCTTACAAATTTAATGATGTTTTTGATTTAAACCACAAAGGTAAAATAAGGTAGAGACATTGGCAAAGGATCCATTATGTCCTTATTGGTAAAGCCATATTACATAGGTATTACAGAAAACAAAGGGCTTTCATTGGGTACATTCATCTTCAGAAAGACTTAAGGCTTCTTAAATAAAACTTCAACTTTCTTGAAAATCGTTATTTCCATCGAAAGACATTATAAATCAACAATACACAACACTCAACCCATTGAATGACAAGAGAATAAATTCGTTTCCTCCCTATAGGCATTAGCGTTAACTTAAGCAAAAAGCTCTTTCAATTTGTTGCTCAAAATTTA
>NZ_JABKCA010000040.1 GCF_013166655.1 Lentimicrobium sp. L6 | reverse complement strand
CTAAATACCCACCACTTGTTTTTGTAACAAAGGTAGGTTCAATCCAGTTTTGGGCATGGCTTTGGAAGCAAAATAAGAGAAATAGGGAGATAATGATTAGTTTTTTCATGTTGGTATGCTTTAGGGTTTTTAATGCTGCTCAAATATAGGTAAAATACTATTCAGTATTGTTGTGTAATATTATTTTAGTCATGCTTTAAATAATTTCCTTGTCAAATAGCTACCAATCTTATAGACCAACAGTATGTCAAATCTATCATTCAAGGCATCATATTTTTAAAACACTAACTTCTCCCTCTTTCAAGCCTAAGTATTTCCCTGACAATTTCCGAGATATCCCTATACCATAAGTCCAATTCCCCCATGTTTAATTTTCTAGTTCTATTTAGAACAGAACTCACACAAACCTCTATAAAACACTATTATTCTAGCATTTAAGGACATGATTTTATTTAGAATAGTTATAAATTCTCGATTCCCCTTTCTGGTCTTTTGTTCATACAACCCTTTTAATATCTTTATCAAAAATCAATTGAGTTTCAACACATATAAATACTTTTTTTCGCTATGAGAATATCACGAATAAGAGCAGAACAAGAAAATGGTCTAGCACAAGCCGAAGAGCTTTTCAGACTCGACCCGCTCATCAAAAAATATAAAGGCAAAAAAGGTTCCATGATTCCTCTGTTACAAGGAGCCCAAGAAATGTTTGGCTATCTACCTAGAAAAGCATTTTTGAAAATTGCATCCGAAACTGGATTAGAATTATCTGACATGTATGGTGTGGCTACTTTCTATGCCCAATTCCGATTGGCACCTGTAGGTAAGCATATTGTAAAAGTATGTCACGGTACTGCTTGCCACGTACAAAATGCTAAAGCCTTAACCTCTGCTTTACAAGACACATTAGGAGTTAACGATGGCGAAACCACCGAAGACAATATGTTTACCCTAGAATCGGTAGCATGTTTAGGATGTTGCTCTTTAGCCCCTGTAATGATGATAGGCGACGAAACCTATGGTAATTTAGATGGGAAAGCGGCTTCTAAAGTGATTAGAGAAATTAAGTTGAACGAGAAAAACGCCTCATAATATGGAAAAGACACAAGTTATAATAGGATTAGGTAGCTGTGGTATTGCTGCAGGTGCCAATAAAACTTACGATGCTATTCAAAATATCATGGAAATTGATAAATTGGATATCGATTTAAAAAAGACCTCCTGTGTAGGTATGTGTTTTCGTGAGCCTCTAGTAGAGGTGATTGACGATACTGGATACTTCCTTTATGGTGGCATTGATGCAGCCAAAGCTTTAGAGATTGTAGAAAGACATGTTCAGAATCATGAACCTGTAAAAGATTATATAGTAAAGAGCGATTTGTTCCCAACTCCAGATGATAGCTATTTCCAAGGACAAGTAAAAATAGCCCTTAGAAATTGTGGTTTCATCGACCCAGAAAAAATAGAAGAAGCTGAAGCTAAAGACGCTTATAAAGCTTTACAAAAAATAGCCGATGAAGGCATCACTCGCGAAGCCGTTATCCAGACGGTATTAGATTCTGGTATTCGTGGTCGTGGTGGAGGAGGTTTCCCAACTGGAATGAAGTGGAAATTTGCTTATAACAGCCCAGGCAACGAAAAATATATCATCTGTAATGCCGATGAAGGTGACCCAGGTGCATTCATGGACCGTAGCTTATTAGAAGGCGATCCTCATGCCGTATTAGAAGGTATGGCCATTGGTGGTTATGCCATTGGTGCCAGCCAAGGTGTGATTTATTGTCGTGCGGAATATCCACTAGCTATCGTAAGATTAAACATTGCCATTGAGCAAGCTCGCGCCAAAGGATATATCGGCGAGAATGCTTGCGGTATTCAAGGATTCAACTTCGACCTTTATGTAAAAGAAGGAGCTGGAGCTTTTGTTTGTGGTGAAGAAACGGCATTGATTGCTTCTGTAGAAGGCGAAAGAGGAATGCCTCGTCGTCGTCCTCCATTCCCTGCCGTTAGTGGATTATGGAAGAAGCCTACCAATATCAATAACGTAGAAACTTTTGCCAATGTCCCTTATATTTTATTGAATGGTCCTGAGGCTTATAATCAATATGGAACTGATAAGAGCAAGGGAACTAAGGTTTTTGCTTTAACAGGAAAGATTAAAAAAGGTGGTTTAGTAGAAGTTCCTATGGGAATGACCATCGAAGACATTATATTTAAATTGGGTGGCGGTATTCAAGACGACAAACAGTTTAAAGCGGTTCAGTTGGGTGGACCTTCTGGAGGATGTATTCCAGCTCACCTTATTCACACACCGGTAGATTACGATTCTGTAAATGCAACTGGAGCCATTATGGGTTCTGGTGGTATGGTGGTGATGGACGAGACCACTTGTATGGTGGACTTGGCGCGTTTCTTCCTCGATTTTACTCAAAAAGAAAGCTGCGGAAAATGTACTTTCTGTCGTATGGGAACCAAGCGTATGCTTGAAATCCTCACTCGTATTACTGAAGGTAAAGGAGAAGAGGGTGATATTGAAAAACTAGAAGAATTATCTGTTCAAATCAAGAATAATTCTCTTTGTGGTTTAGGACAAACTGCTCCAAACCCAGTTTTAACAACCATCAAGTATTTCCGCGATGAGTATGAAGCTCACATCCGCGATAAGAAATGTCCGGCCAAGAGCTGTGTTCAATTGCTCACTTACGAAGTGATTGCAGATAAGTGTACTGGATGTACAGTATGTGCTATTAAGTGTCCTGTTGATGCTATTGATGGAGCTAGAAAAGAAATACATTTCATCCGCCAAGACGATTGTATCAAGTGTGGAGAATGTTATTCTAGATGTAAATTCGAGGCTATCAAGCTTTCTTAATCACCGCAAAAAATGAAAAAAATGGAAAAGACATTAAATATAGAACTCAACGGAAAAATCGTTAAAGCCTATCCGGGAGAAAGCATCCTTCAGCTGTCTAAAAGAGAAGGTTTCGAAATCCCAACTTTATGTAACGACCCACGTTTAGAGCCATTCAGCTCTTGCTATGTTTGCGTGGTGGAAGTAGAAGGCATGAGAGGACATCAGCCCAGCTGCTCTACCAAAGTTACCGAAGGAATGAAAATTATAACTGATAGTAATGGAATTAAAGTAGCTCGTAAAACTGCTTTAGACCTTATTTTGAGTAATCACTATGCCGATTGTAAAGCACCATGTACCGAAACTTGTCCTGCAGGTGTTGATGTACAAGGATATATTTCCTTAATAGAAAAAGGAAGATATAGCGATGCAGTAGCATTGATAAAAGAAACCAATCCACTTCCTGCTATCTGTGGTCGTGTTTGTGTTCGCCCTTGTGAGGTCGCTTGTCGTCGTAATTTATTGGACGAAGGAAATGCCGTTGGTATCGATTATATGAAGCGTTTTGCTTCTGATTATGACTTACAATCAAAAGATAAATATATTCCTGAAATAGCCCCTTCTACAGGTAAAAGAGTAGCGGTTATTGGTGCAGGCCCTGGTGGTTTGTCAGCAGCTCACTTCTTACAAATTAAGGGACACCAAGTTGATATTTACGAAGCCGCTCCAAAATCTGGAGGATGGCTACGTTATGGTATTCCTGAGTATCGTTTACCCAATGATATCTTAGATGCTGAAGTGAAAAACATCACTGACCTTGGAACAACTATTCACTATAACCAGAACTTAGGAGAAAATTTAAGCTATCAAGAGCTTAAAATGAAATATGATACTACTATCCTCACCATTGGTTCTCAAAAAGGAACTTTAATTGGTTGTGAAGGTGACGATGCTCAAAATGTATTCTCTGGAATCGACTTCCTAAAACAAATGGAAGTAACAGGCCAGAAAATGGATTTTAAAGGCAAAACGGTAGCGGTTGTTGGTGGTGGTAATACTGCCATGGACTGTTGTAGAACGGCTATGCGTTGTGGTGCTGAGAAAGTATACGTTATTTATCGTCGTACAGAAAAAGAAATGCCAGCTAACCCCATCGAAATTCACGAATCTAAGTTAGAGGGAATTGAGTATTTATTCCTCAATAACCCAACAAAGGTGAATAAAGATGAGAATGGCGTTTTGAAATCAGTGAACGTGATTAAAATGGAATTGGGTGAGCCTGATGCTTCTGGCCGTAGAAGACCTGTTCCAATTGAAGGTAGCGAATACGAATTAGACGTAGATTATATCTTAGCTGCTATTGGTCAAAAGACCAGAGTTAACTTTATCGACGATATCAATAAGCATGCTGGCGAAGGCGAATTAAAGATCAATCGTTGGGGTGATTTAGATGCGGCTAGAGCAACTTTACAAACTGGTATCCCTAATGTATTTGCAGCTGGTGATGGCGTTTCTGGTCCTGCGACTATTATTGAGGCCATAGCTCAAGCTCAAATCGCTTCTCGTTCTGCTCATCAATTTATGATGGGAGAAGAGTTTTCTGCTCCAGAAAAAGAATTCTTAAGCAAGCGCGATAATTTCAAGCCTCAAATAGCTGAAGATTATGTGGGTCGTTACGACAAGCAGATTCGCGAAGAAATGCCTGTTCTAGAAACTGATGACCGTTTCAACTTTAAAGAAGTAGAATTGGGATATGCTGACAAGGATGTTTGTAATCACGAAGCCAACCGCTGTTTAGAGTGTGGTTGTGTGGAATATTACGATTGTGACTTGAAAAAGTATGCTACAGAATACGATGCCGAACAAGAAAAATATGCTGGCGAATATCACGAATATCAAGTTGATTTCCGTCATCCATTTATCGAGATAGACAATAACAAGTGTATCCTTTGTGCACGTTGTGTGAGGATTTGTAAAGAAGTAGTGGGTGCCAATGCTCTTGGTTTAGTGAACCGTGGTTTCGATACCATAGTAGCTCCAAGCATGGGCGAAAGCTTAACAGATACCAATTGCGAAAGCTGTGGCCTTTGTATCTCTACTTGTCCTACTGCTGCTATTAGCGAAAACTTCTTCTTTAAGCCTGGTCCATTGGTAGAAGAAAAAGCAGAAGTGATTTGTAATCTTTGCTCTGTGGGTTGTACCTTAAACATCAACCATCACAATGAGTTCACCATGAAGGTAACAGGTGGCGAAGGACAGATTAATGAGGATGGTAATTTATGTCAATTGGCAAAGTTTGGATATCGCTATATGAACGATGTAAATAGAATCACCAAACCACAAATGAAGCAAGCCGATGGTAGTTTCAAAGAAATTAGTTTCGAAGAAGCTTATGACATCATCAAAGGTAGAATTGAATCCGTTGAGGCCGACGAGAATGTATTTATGGCAGGTAGCCGCTTGAGTAACGAGGAAATTTACTTGGTACAAAAGATAGCTCGTGCTGCTGCTAAAACTAATAATGTGGGTAGTTTCAGTTATTTGAACAGGGGTGGATTCTATGGTCAATCAGCAAATGACAATGTACCTTTCAATCAAATTAAAGACAGCAATAAAGTATATTTAATCGGTAACGAAATCTTTGAGAAGAATCCTGTGGTTGGATATAAAATCCAGAATGCCTTCTATAAGAATGAAATAGATGTTGCCGTATTAAATCCTAAATGTTGCGAGAAATTAGCTCATAAATATGCCAGCTTAGGCGAGGTAGACAGCTATTATTATTTCTTTAAAGCCGCTAACCATTATCTATTGAGTAATGGTTTGGAAAATGCTATGTTTATCGATGGCAGAACCGAAGGTTTCGAAGATTATAAGAAAGCGGTATTGGCTGAAGATTATAAACAGTTAATCGAGAAGTCTGGTATTAAATGCGTTGGCGATTTAGAAGCCTTTGTAAAAGAATACCTCCACGAGATGAATAATATCATTGTTTATTCTGAGGAGGATCTAACAGCAGAAGCAGCCCGCGAAGTTTATAATCTGGCACTTATCAGTGGTAAATTAGGCAAGACAGCCAACGGAATTATTTCACTAAAAGAGAAGAACAACTCTCAGGGTATTTTCGATATGGGTGCTCGTCCTTGCTTATTAACTGGTGGCATTGGTGCAGCTTCTCAAGAGGCACAAGACAAAGCCAAAGCAGTTTGGGGTGTGGATATGCCAAAAGAAGTAAATACGCTTAAGGAACTTATAAAAGGTGGTAAAATTAAGAATGGATTTATCTTTGGAGAAGATCCAGTTGGAACTACCAAGCACGACATTAGCCAAGGTTCTTGCATGGATAAGATGGAATTCAAAGTAGTTCAGGATTATTTCATGACAGAAACTGCCAAGCGTGCTGATATTATTCTTCCGGCTTCTTTCCCTGTGGAAACTGGCGGTAGCTTTACCAACACTCAGAAGTATATTCAAACTTTCGAAGCCTCCTTTGCTCCAAAAGTAGAGAAGACCAATCCCGTCCAGCTCATCGAACTTTTAGCCAAAATGGGTCATAATGGATTAGCTGATTTAACAGATGTAAACGCGGAAATGATTAAGTTCCTTCCTCCAAATAAATCTGAAGAGAAGCACCAATTGGTTTATACTAATGAAGAAGGTAATGAAAGCCCATTCACCAATAGCGCAGATCACATTATGAAGCGTTTTGCTGATGAGTTTAAAGCTGCTTTTGAATAATAGCAATTGTTTAAAATTGAATCTCTAAATCAATTTATATATTTCCCCTGGTCATTTTTGGCTGGGGGATTTTTTTTGGTTAAATGTTAAAACTAGAACTTTTCAACAGTTTAGTTATTCCTTATTATCGTATATTAATTTGTGGTAATTTTACCAAACTTATGTATAAAAAAGTTAATAGTAAGCCATTAATAAACTATTAAATATGAATAAATCTTTTGTAGCGTTTTTTGACATTTTGGGTTTTAAAGATTTAGTGAGTAGAAATTCACATGAAGATTTACTTGAAATTTATGATTTTGCATTGTATGACACTATAGAAACGGTGTTGCCAATGTTGAAATTAATCTATGGAATCATGCCAACATTAGGTACGAAAGAAATTGATACTCTAGAAATATATATTATTTCTGACAGTGTAATTATAATTCAAAAAGACACATCTATGAAAGGCTTTCTATATTTATTAGCTATAAGTAGAATTTTATTGAGTTCTTCAATAGGCGGTGGAATTCCTTTACGGGGTGGGATTTCTGTGGATGAAGTTTCAGTTTTAAAAAATGAATATGGAACGACAATTTTAGGAAAAGGTTTAACTAAAGCTTACGAAATTGAAAACACACAATCTTGGGCAGGGGCAATTGTAAGTCATGAATGTTTTGAATTTTTGAAAGAACCCGAGGCTAAAGGCTTAGCTAATCGACTATGTAATGTTAATAATGATATTTTAATTCGAAAATTTGATGTTCCTTTTAGAAATGGAACTAAGGAAAATAAATATGTTATTGAATGGACAAATTATGATTTAATCAAAAGCGAACAAGATGTAATTAGCTCTTTCTCTAAACATAATAAAAACTGTGAATCAGAAAGAGTACAAACAATTATTAAAAATACGGTCGGATTTTATCGATGGATACAGAACAGGAGCTAAAATAAGTACATATACAATTTGGGTTTCAGTTGTAAATCTAAAAATCTGAATATATTAAAAGAAAAGAATTAGCACATTTACTTTAGGGAAAGGACTCTTTGTTATAGCTTTTTTATTAAATAAGCAGACTCAAACAATATCGTGATTTATGAAATGAGATAATAAAAAAAATGGAATTCGAGAAATGGAATTTCGTATATGAATATCATTTTATAATAGTAAATAATAAAGGATGCTCACAAGATTTTTTTAATTTACATCTAGGTTAATTTACGAAATCCTCACTTTCAAAAGAAATTAAGGAATATGAATACAAATCTAATATTTAAAGAACTAAGTCATAACAGCGTTATTGAACCTGAAGTTTTATCATTTTTGCTTAAGAATGATTTAATAGTTGATGGAGCTTCTGGAGGAATAGTTTTAGGCGATTCTCATGACGAAGGAGGAATATTTGTAATTCATTTGACTGAAGAAGGAGAATGTAAATTAACTTATGAATTAGAAGGATTTGAATTCTTGATGAATCCATTTGGTACTGAGGAGTATTTGAGGGAATTACTCAATATTAACAAGGAATCCAAAAACAAATTGATCGAATTTGAAAACTATGAAATACCTAATGAAGTGGCTGTAGTAGATGCTCGAACAAAAAATATCAACGGGGTTGATTATAAAAAGGTATTAATATTGAGCAAAAACCCTCAAATGGTCCTAAATAAGCATTCAACACTCAAGTATTTGAAGAGGTTGAATGAAATAAATTATAATAGTTGGCCAAAAAATGAAACCCTCAATACTAATCAAAACATATAAATGAAAAGAATAATTCCAATTATAATCTTGCTGACTATATTCGGAGTAAAAGCTTAACACAAATAGAATATTCCGGGAAAATTGAAACTGGCTATTTAGGATTTCAATATACCATGGTTCAAGTGGAAGCGGGTCCGAATTGGAAAGGATACAATCTTAATAAAGAACAAAATGGAATAGATCTTAATCTCATCAATGGAATCCAATTTAAAAACAAATTATTCGCAGGTATTGGCCTTGGGTATGTAAACTTCGAAGGCATCAGTGGAGTTTCTATTTTTTCAGATTTTGATTACCTACCATTAAAAACCAAACTGACCCCTTTAATAAATCTCAAAATTGGATATAATCATATTTGTAACCAGTATAAAAACGGAACAGGGAGTGCACTAATAGAATTAGGCGGAGGATTAAACTATAGGTTTAGTGAAGAATTTGATATTTATCTTCAATCTGGTTTCATGATAACGCAACAAACATTTTTTATTCCAATAAAGTTGGGATTGAGGATTTAAGAAATAACCATTGGTTATTATATACTGAAGCTTCGTTCAGCAGAAGTTTCTGAATAAGCTGGCTTTAATTTAATGTGAGCTTTATATCTTTTAGACTTCATGACAAATAGAACGCTCCGTTCCAAATCAAGACTCCCCGATTCTCTCTGTTTTTATCAATAAATTAGTGTCATTCACCCAATTCATGACAAATCAGGATAATTTATTGCCATTAAAACAAGTCCCAAATCAATTGATAAGCCAGTCTAGGGCATGAAGTAGCACAATTATTACCGCAAAATCCTGTAAAAGCTTAATTTTCATGGAGGAGGCCAGAAAATATCATTTGAATAAATATTTAGTATTTATACTTCTTCTATCGGCATATATTTATTTAGCCTGTAAAGTAAAGTAGTTTGATGAGTAGTTCAAAAAAAACATTTGGTTTTAACTAAATGAAGGCAATGATTGAGCTTAAAACCTCCCTAACATTAAGTCTTTTATAAGCGTAAAAACCGCTAGTCTAACCTTCTGAATCCTCATGAATTTTCTCCTTGAAGAAATCACTAATTTGAAAACATAACAAGAATTAGGTTTAGCATCCACCTTATATTTATTCTTGTTTTTCAATAAGTTATATGCATATTTTTTCATTTCAGTTATTAATTCAATTCAAGAATGGAGAAGAAAAAAAACAGAGAATAAGTCAGATAAAATAATCTTTGAAATTCAATATTCTTATACAACAAGATTAGTTTTTTTGATTAGGTTTGCTCACCATTAAAAAATGGCATAATATAAAACTAAAAAGAGATATATCATTATGAGTGACAAGATCATAAAAGTTTCACGAAACACAGAAAATGCACCAAAGTGTTCTGTATCTACACAGACTGTAGCTTTTTCTCATTATAATAATTTTTCTGCCCAACTAGCTATCGATCCAAAGACAGGTAAAATTATAGCTGGTGGTGTTAAAGAGCAAGCTGAGCAGTGTTTGAAAAACATCAAAGCCATTGTAGAAAGTATCGACCACGTAATGGACGATGTTGTTAAAATCAATGTATTCGTTAAGAATATCTCAGATATGGATGCTATTGATGAAGTTTATGCAAAATTCTTCCCCGGTTCTCGCCCTACACGTACTGTTGTTGCTGTTGCAGCTCTACCTATGAGTGATGCATTGGTTCAAATAGATACTTTGATTTCAAACGGTGAAGGTACAGCTCCTCAAGCTCCTTGCGCGCTTATCAAAGTTTCTAGAAATACGAAAAATGCCCCAAAAAGTGCTATCGCTAAACAAACGGTAGCTTTTTCTCATTATAATAACCTTTCTTCTCAATTACCTATCAATCCTGAAACTGGAGATTTGGTAAGTGGTGGTATAAAAGAGCAAACAGCACAATGTTTAAGCAATGTTAAAGCCATTTTAGAAAGCATAGACCATGTGATGGAAGATGTAGTTAAAACAACTATTTTTCTTAAAAACAATACTGATATTGAAGCAGTCAACGAAGTTTGTGCCAAATTTTTCCCAAACTATGTTCCTGCTCGTTCCACAGTTAATGCCTCAGCTTTAGCTATGGATGCTTTGGTACAAATTGACACCGTTATATCACATGGTGATGGTACACCTCCACAACTTATTGAAGACAGCAAACTACTCATTATTGAAGCAAGCAATACAGAAAATGCACCAAAAGCTCCTTACTCACATACAGTAGCTTTTTCTCATTACAATCATATTTCAGGTCAATTACCTTTAGATGCAAAAACTAGTGAAATTATAGCCGGTGGTGTAAAAGAGCAAGCTGAACAATGTTTAAATAACATCAAAGCAATTATCGAAAGTGTGGACCACGTAATGGACGATATCGTTAAAGTAAATATCCAATTAAAAGATATTGCAGATATTGATGTGGTAAACGAAGTTTATACCACATTCTTCAAAGGCGATCTTCCTGCAAGGACAGTTATTGGTGTTTCAGCTATCCCTATGGATGCTTTAGTACAAATTGATGCTGTTGTTTCTAATGCTGAAGGTACACCTCCTGCATAAAAAAGGAAATTATTTTTTATTTTGTTCTATTGTCTTAAAATGCAATATCTTATAAAACTGTAAATACAAAAATAGCTTGGGCAAAACCCAAGCTATTTTTTTGTGATATTTTCTATCATTTTCACTTAATGAAAAAAATATTTAGAAGACAAATCTGTAGTTCAAGACAATCCTTACTTCTTCAACTTCGCATAATACTTACAATACTCAGTAATCCCACATTTCTCACATTTTGGGGAGCGTGCTAAACAAACATATCGACCATGGAGAATGAGCCAATGATGTGCTGTTGGAATTTTTTCTTCAGGAATATGTTTGACGAGTTGTAACTCGGTGTCGAGAGGTGTTTTTGAGTTTGTGGTGAGTCCCAAACGTGCTGAAACTCGAAACACATGAGTATCCACAGCCATAGCTGGCTTATTAAATACCACCGAGGCTATTACATTTGCGGTCTTCCGCCCTACTCCTGGCATCTTCTGCAATTCTTTAATATCGGAGGGAACTTCTCCTTTAAAGTCCATGTGCAGCATCTGTGCCATCCCCAAAAGGTGCTTGGCTTTATTATTAGGATAGGAACAAGAGCGAATCAACTGAAATATATCATCCACAGTAGCATGAGCCATTGCAATTTCATCAGGATATTTATCGAATAAAGCAGGTGTAATTTGGTTCACACGTTTATCAGTACATTGAGCAGAGAGTATCACCGCTACCAAAAGTTCATAAGGATTACCATAATGGAGCTCTGTTTCAGCTATGGGCATATTCTCCTCAAACCAGGATATTACTTTCTCGAATCTCTCTTTCTTTCTCATTTTGTTGTGTTTTATATCTGCGCCTAAGCAATTATTCTTATTTCTCTCTGCTTGCTCTGATTTGAAATCCAAGTACACCTATCAATCTTTAATTTCTGCACACGGAAAACATTTCCGAACGAGCCAAATTATACTGTAGGGAATAACAAAAACTTAAAAGGTAAGTGTTTGTTTTCAGTACAAACCTAAGGAAAAAATTGATGTTTTAGGACTAGCTCTTTGGAAGATAAAGTTTGCCTTGCCAGGTATCTCGTGCTTCCAATTCCCGCTCAATCTTCTGTAATATCTGATCATTACGAAGATTTCCCCAAGCTTGACTCACCAAAAATCGAGGAGGAACCTCCCCCGCAAATCTTTCCACTACAAAATTAGGATTTAATTGCTCTAAAAACCTCACCATGAAATCGATATACTCTTCCATTCCAAACAGCTCAAAATTCTCAGGTGACTTTTTAAACTCCTTGGCCATATGGGTTCCAGTGATAATTTGTAATTGATGGAATTTGATATTATTCATGGGTAATTTATTCAACACATGCACCTGATCCATCATCTCTTGTCTGCTTTCGCCGGGTAGTCCAAAAATCATATGTCCTCCACACTTCACCCCATAATCATGGGTGAGTTTCATCATATCAATTACATTCTGAAAATCATGCCCACGATTAATTCTCTCCAAGGTTTTATCAAAGGTGCTTTCAATCCCATATTCTAAAATCACATAATGGGTTTTACTTACTTCAGCGAAGTATTTAAGCTTTTCCTCATCCATGCAATCGCTTCTGGTTCCAATGACCAAGCCCACCACGTTTTCCATTTCTAAGGCCGGACCATAGAGTTTTTTGAGTTCTTCTAGAGGAGCGTAAGTATTAGAATAAGCTTGAAAATAAGCTAAGAATTTTCCGGCCCTACGATATCTATTGGCATGAAATTCAATACCTTCCTGAATCTGTTGAATAACAGGTTTCTTGGAATCATTATAACTGGGATTAAAAGCATTATTATTACAATAGGTACAGCCTCCTCTAGCTACTTTCCCATCTCTATTCGGACAGGTAAATCCAGCATCAATAGTAGTTTTTTGCACACGTTCGCCAAAAGTACGTTCGAAGTATTGGGCGTAAGCATTAAATCGTCGTTTATGTCCCCAAGGATATGAGGATGCTAATGTTTCAGTCATTCGGCAAAAGTAAAAATACTAATCCATCAAAGCGAATATTATTTGGTAAGGAAATGTAAAAAGGGAGGTAGAGAAAAAGAGAACGAGAGATTTGGGGAAATGGAGAGTTGGTGAACTAGAGAGCTAGAGAAAGTTTCAGGCTCAGTTTTTGACAGCTAGCCTATTTTGTAGTTTCAGGCATTCAAACATAACAAATCTGTGCAGATCTATTTAATCCGTGTCATCCACGTTCTTTTGAATCATTTTTTTGACGTTAGGAACCAACCATTTCCCATATTCCTATATATCCATCAACAAAAAAAAGAGGTGAACTGAAACAGAACACCTCTTTGTATATTATATCTGGTTTAATTATACCGATGTTAAAAAATAAGAGACATTAATCAATACAAATTAATTGTTTATAAATTTTAAATCGGCATAAACCATTGTAAAACTAAAAGCGACTAAAAATCTCACTTTTAATTACAATTGGTATTACTTGGCAACACGCTCAAGCCATTTCACCATAAAGATAATCGTAAACATTGAAATAGCACAAGCTACAACAAAAATTCCCCATGTCATCCAAATTGGAATAGTTTCATAAAGAACAGCACCTATGAACAATAGTCCATTACCAAGAGCTGTAGCACCTAACCAACCACCTTGCATCAAACCTTGATACTGTGGTGGAGCAACTTTAGAAACAAATGAAATTCCCATTGGGCTAATAAATAGCTCAGCAACAGTAAGGATGAAATAAGTACCAGCCAATAAGAATGGTGTAACACGATGAATATCATCTAAAGGAGTTCCTCCGTTTGCAGAGCTCACCTCGTTGAATAATGGTAAACCAAATGAACCAAACATCATCAATACAAAACCTAGCATGGCAATACCCATACCAATGGCAATTTTCTTAGGAGTAGATGGTTCCATATTTCGTACACGAAGCCAACCAAATAATCCAACTACAATTGGTGTTAAAGCAACAACAAAGATAGGATTCATAGCTTGGAAAACTTCGGCACCTTTAAAGGTAATACCACCTATGGTAAATACCAATAAGCTTAAGTCAGTATAATCTCTCGCAAACATAGTTAGCGTAAGTCCATTTTGGTGGAAAGAGAACCAGAAGAAGATAACTACACCAAATACAGCTAATAAAGCATACATTCTTTGTGCTACTTCTTTAGCTTCCATTTTAATTTCGTCAGTGATTTCACCTGCAGCAGCTTTAACTTTTGGATTTGGGAAATTCTTCTTATTCATAAAGAAAATAACCGTAGAAATAGCCATAGCAATAATCGCTACACCAAATGCATAATGGAATCCTTCGTTAAATACATTTAAATACTCGTTAGAGAAGGCTGTTAAATCATTAACGGCTTTTCCTGAAACCGTTTCAGCAGCAGTTTTAAAATTAGCAATAGAATCTTCAGATAAAGAACCATTGAGGTAAGCATGACAATACTCAGGTAAACTACCATCGTAAGTAAAGTTGAATTTGCCCAACCACCAGTTACGAACACCAATGGCAGTAAATGGAGCAAAAATGGCACCTACATTAATGAAAGCATAAAATAAAGAGAAACCAGAGTCTCTCATGGCACCATATTTCTCATTATCATACATTTGACCAACTAAAGCTTGTAAGTTACCTTTGAATAAACCATTACCAAAAGCAATCACAAATAAACCAATAATGGAGATAGTTAAATAAAATGGAACACTAGCCACTGGTGTTGGAGTTGGGATAGCCATAATGAGGTATCCTGCACTCATAAGAAATAAACCAGCAATAATAGTTCCTTTAAAGTTTTGGATTTTATCGGCTATGATACCACCCACCAATGCGAGGATGTAAATAGAGAAATAAAATCCAGAATAGATGTAACCAGCATCGGTACCTGTTAAACCAAACTTAGCTTGGAGAAACAGCACCAAAATAGCCATCATGGTGTAAAATCCAAATCGTTCGCCCATATTAGCTAACGAAGCGGGGATAAGCCCTTTAGGGTGTCCTTTTAACATAATTGTTTATTTTAATGATTATTTAATTTCAATTACTGAATTTTAGCAGGAAAGCACAAAAATAGTTAATTTTCAATGGGTAGCAAGTTAAATTTTACGGTTCAGAAAATTACTGAATGATACCTAAACAGGCTTTCTTAAATGCAAATTGTTTGCAAATTTACAGACGACCACTCATAATATAATATTTATGAGAGCAACAGCTTCTATTTTTTATGACAAAAGGAGAAAAACAAAAGATGGATATCCTTTTAAATTGAGAATTACAAACCTAAGACAAACTAGTTTTATTAGCTTAAAGCTTTATATGAGTTTAAAAGAATATAAAGATTATACCAGCTTAAAACGATTACCCAAAAACATTACATCTATTAAGAAGAAATTAATTCAATATGAAGCCAAGGCCAATCTAATATTGGATGAAATGAAAGATTTTGATTTTGAATTGTTCAAAGAGAATTTTTCTGGAACTAAGCCAAAGGCAGTCCAAAAAGTGTTTATAAATGACTTATTTCAGGAAAGAGCAGACGAATTTAAGAGTAAGGAAAAATATAATACTGCAATCACCTATGTTAACACCCAAAAAGCACTATTAAGATTTAGAAAAGGTATTAGAATAGCACAGGTTAATAGTAAGCTTTTAGAAGACTTTCATTCATTTCTTATTTCAGAGAGTAAAAGTATTAGTACTGTTTCAATTTATATGAGAGCTTTTAAGGCAGTTGTTAATGCCAATAAGGAATTGTTTAAGGTTTATCCTTTTGATAAATACAAAGTTCCACAGGCAAATAATAATAAGAGAGCTCTTACAGAAAAAAGACTAAAGAAAGTTCTATCCTATAAGTTTAAAATTGATGCATTTAATTTCTATATGGATTTATACCGCTTTAGTTATTTTAGTGGAGGTGTCAATATTAAAGATATAGTTTTACTAAAGAAAAAGAATCTACAAGGTGAATACTTGGTTTACCACAGAGCCAAAACCAATAAACCAATTAAAATATACTTACTTCCAGAAGCAAAAGAAATCATTGAGAAATATACAAGCGCCAATGATTTTATATTTCCTGTATTGGAAAATGAAGAAGCGGAGCATGTTTACAAGAAAGTGAATTCACTCACCATTAAAATAAACTACACCTTAAAGCAAGCATGTGAAGAACTTCAAATTCCTAAAATCACTACTTATTCAGCCCGTCACAGCTTCGCCACTATTTTAATGAATAAAGGAGCAAGCATAGTATTTATAAGTCAGTCATTAGGCCACCAAAATATTGCTACTACTCAAAACTATTTAGGCAGCTTTACAGACCAGCAAATGAAAGATAGTATGATGAAGCTGGTTTAATTGGTATTTAGTGGGTAATGTATTAAGCTTTTAGGCACTTTCTACCTGTAAACATATTGATATCCCAAACATAGCTAAATTGTGTAGAATTGACTTTTACAAAAAATGCCCCAATGCTATAAAGGGTTAAAAAATATTACAAACTAAAAGTTCTGTACTTCTTAGGATACATCTATTAACTAATTATATGGCCTTTTTTTAGGTAATGTATTGTGCTTTTAGGAACTTTTTACAAGTGGCTATACAAATATCCCAAACATAGATTTAATGTGTAATACCTCTATAAACTTAACTAGACCTCCTTAAATGTTTGGGAAAATGATTTCTAGAAAAGTTCTTTGACATGATGTTTTATTACTAATAGCAAAACATGGCGAACCTTATTTTTTAAAGTGTAGATTATCAGACACATGTGTTTTGTTACCCTGGCGTATGTAATAAAAAAGGAAATTATGATGCTGGTTGATAAGAATGTGTTTAGTAGTCTTGGGTTTAACTTTGAAGTGAATATTAATCCTAATTTGAAAGAAGGTTGTACAGAAAAGATAGATATACCCGAATATGGAATCGTCTATAAACCAAATAAGCCATATTACAAACTTTCACTTGATTTATGGGTTGATAAATTTGATTCATACAATAAAATAGGATTGCTCCGTGGTCATTTAGTTAGGTTTATTCAACTTAATCCAACTAAAAGAGACTTTAATACTTTATATATAGTATTAGATTCGGCCATTAATAGGATTAACAATAACAGTTTGTTGAATTTCAACTTTAACAAAATTCATACTCAACTAATAGACCAAGCTTTGGATGATACAAAAAACTTAGAAGGTATTATCCCAAGTAAAGAATATTATATGTCTATCGACTGGAAAGAAAAGCATGATTATTATACTGGCAAATTTGGATTTGAGAATAGGAATTTAGTTAATAAGGCCAAGGGTATATTGGTTAAATATGAGAATAGTAAAAAAATAAACGAAGTTATTGATGCTATGATTGAAGCCAAGATATTTATATCGTCAGAAACTATCAAAGACCAAATCTTTAAAACTGGGCTTAGGCAAATCAAAGATGTGTATAAGGAAAGAAAAGAGGAACTAAAAAAATATAATATGGATGAATTTGGAGTTAAAACCCTAAAAACCTATTGGAAAAAATATTCAGAAATGGCAGCTTGAAAAATTAGTACCGCCTATCTTTAAATAGATATATATTTAAGGATGGGAGGAACTTTTTTGAATAACATATAACAGATTGAAAATTAATATAATGAAATGGAAAAGAGTTTTTATAGAAAGTATCAGCAAGGGAAGTTAATCAGTATTTTTTTGAATAAGGAACTAAAATCAAAATTAGATTATTTAATAAAAATGAGTGGTTCAAATATCAGTTATCAAGAGTTGATTCGATTAATAATTTTAAACAAGTAGAATGAATAGAGAAGATTTTGTAAAGAAGAAGGTTAAAGAATTAAAGAGTACAAAAATAAATCAGGCTAGTGAAATACTACGCCAAGAGTTTTCGACTTTAAGGTCACTTTACAAACTAGCTAACAAAGTACTAACCAGAAACCAACTATCAGTAAATATAGATAAGTTGATTGTCACCTCTGACAAGGTTGAGCACTTTGAATTATTTGGATGTAGAGAGTATGGAAAAATAATATTCAACTCTAATTTGGCAGATAGTATAACTAAAGAAATAATTGAAACTTTACGAGAAGCTCGTAAAAGCTTTAAGGAAGACAATATTGAAAAGGTAAGAAAACACTTTGTAGAGAGGCTGGATTTTGATGCAACCTATAAAGACAAAAAGGAGCTTGCCAAAATCTTATTCCAGTCTTATAAGGACTTAGATATTGACGAGGTATATGAAGATAAGGATTTGGATAAAATACTAACCTTAGAAAATGTATATGGAAACAAGGTTAAAATCAAAACCATACTAGGCATGAGTGAGTATACTGAGCCAGTTGTGGAGAAACCTTCCAGATTTAGCTGGAAATAGTTAATCAAAAACTCTACTTTTCTTTAAAGAGGATGTCTGAAATATGGCGTCCTCTTTTTAAATCAAGGAGAGAGAGAAAGCAAACTCAATTATACACCCATAAATTGTAATTCTTAGCTATACGTATTGATGAATTAAGGCTTTAAACTCATATCAGATATATTGTATCCATAATTGAGGTTAAAATATCAATCACTTAATCAATTAAACCTATCATTAATCCTCAAAGTCAGGTTAAACGATAAATAGATTCAGATAAATAGTAAGAATATTCTTATTATTATTAACTTTACCGCTATATGTAAACTTTAAGTATTCACCTATGAAAAAAATATTAGCATATTTAATTATTAGCTGCTTATTTGTCAGCTGTGGAAATTCAAAAAACAATGTTTGTCCTAAAGATAATGGTTCACATAATTTGAAAAAAACAATAGTTGGTATGGATGAAAACTATAATGATATTTATGCTTGGTATTGTACTAAATGTGATAAAGTAGTAAAAAAATAAAATTACAATAATATGGAAGGTGGAGATGTTTTGGAATATTTATTTTATAATACAATAGGGTCGATAATTGTTTCAATTATTGGTTCTTATCGTAAAATCGGCGGAGGTAAAGCGTTTTTAATTTCTTTTATTTTAAACTCTATAATAGGGTTTGTTATTGTCATCCTATCAAAAAGTTTGAAAGACTCTGAAGATGAAAAGCAAATCCAAGAAGAATCAATTAATTTACAAAGAGAAGCAATAGAAGAACAAAGAAAGATGAATCAAAAAACTGATGCTTCTAATATGACGGAGCAACTAGAAAGGTTGGCAAAGTTAAAGAAAGAAGGTATATTGAATGAAGAAGAATTTCAAAAAGCGAAGAAAAAACTAATTGATTAATATTCTGAAAAGGAATTGAAAAATTTTGAATCCGCAATGGATATTTTAAACATATCATACTAACTATTTACAATTTTTATCATGGAAAAATATAAAAATATGATTACTAGAATAAAGAAACCTTTATTAGTAATAGGAATGATTTTTCCAATTTTGATTCTTCTTTTTCTCTTTAGTGATACTTATAGTTCTATTCTAGTCAGTAGCAAGATATTATTTTATATAAATGCTATTATTCTTTGGGTTGGCTTAATCGTTTTCTATTTTATTCCTATAATCATTGGCTTACAAAAGGTTCATGCTAAAAGCATTCTTATTATCAATCTATTATTAGGTTGGACTTTATTAGGTTGGATAGGTGCTTTAATATGGGCAATTAATTCACCAGAAAAAAATGCGCCTATGCAAGACCCTATAATACAGCCTCAACAAGAATCTTTATCTAAGAAGGAAAAAGCCAATTCTGAAAGCTCGAATAACATATTGATTAATGACATAAATAAATTAGTTAACTTAAAAGAAAAAGGTGTATTGTCTGAGGATGAATTCCAGTTAGCTAAAAAGAGGTTGTTTACTGAGTAAAATTTCACCGCAGGAGAGAAGGTGAAACCGCTTACGACAATCATCACTTTTGACGGTGGCCATCTAATATCTAAATACTGATACCTAAATCAATCTTTATAGTCTTGGCTAAGTATATGCTAGCTTATTTTAATAGATGAAATTAATCTTATTATTCTTATAAATACTATGCTGATACTTTGATGGATTCAATGATATTTTGTATCTTTAACCTTTATAAACCAGAGTGGTTTTAATCGTTCTTTGTTTGCAAATAAGATGCTAAATTTTTGAAAGTATATTGTAAGTAACTGGAAATGACATGTCAAAAATCAACTTTAGGGTGTCCTTTTAACATAATTGTTTATTTTAATGATTATTTAATTTCAATTACTGAATTTTAGCAGGAAAGCACAAAAATAGTTAATTTTCAATGGGTAGCAAGTTAAATTTTACGGTTCAGAAAATCTCTTAGAATTGTTTTCAACAGGAAATAATGAGCAACAATTTTTTTCTACTTTTGTAAATAAATACATACCTATGATTGTTGATGCTTTTATCCCTTGTTTTATAGATCAGGTTTTTCCTGATACTGCCTTCAATATGATTAAATTACTTAAGAAATTAGGGGTGGAAGTTCATTATAATCCTGAGCAAAGCTGTTGTGGTCAAATGGCTTTCAACAGTGGATTCTGGGATGAAGCCAAAGCTATGGGGGCAAAACATATTAAGGATTTCTCCAATAATAGACCTGTAGTGAGCCCTTCTTCTTCCTGTTCTGGGATGGTGAAGAAGCATTATGCCAAGCTTTTTCATAATTCAGCTTTACATAATGAATACAAAACACTAAAATCAAACACCTATGAAATCTCAGACTTTATAGTGAATGTATTGAAAAAAGAAGATGTCGGTGCTGAATTCCCTCATAAAGTAACTTATCATGAAAGTTGTGTCAGCAAAAGAGAATATGGATTGACCCATGAAGTAAGAACCTTATTGAAGAATGTAAAGGGATTGGAGCTCATTGAAATGAAAGACGCTGATACTTGTTGTGGTTTCGGTGGAACTTTCTCCGTGAAGTTTGAAGGAATTAGCACGGCCATGGCCGAACAAAAAGTAGAAAATGCTTTAGCTACCGAGGCTGAGTATATCGTAAGTACCGACGCCAGTTGTCTCATGCATATCCAAGGATATATAGATAAACATAACCTTCCCATCAAGACTATTCATATTGTGGATTTATTGGCTGCTAACCTGTAAAGGATCAATACTAGATGGATGGATTGGGATAAGGAATTAATGAGTGAATGATTGAATTAGTACTTCATAGGATACATACAAAATCCTAATCAAATATTTCCATCCTAATAGTTTATGAATCATTAATTCGCGAAAATCAGTTAATTCGTGTGAATTAGCGGATATTGTTTTTAGAATTCCAAGTCAGTCAAATGCCCATCTTTCATTTCATATAGCCAGGCATGAATGATAGGATAACCCGTTTTCTTCTGGCTTTCTTGTACACATGAAAAACCTGAAATGGTTCTACATTGCTCCATCACATTCAGTCGACTAAACTCATCCAACATCTTTTCATCTTCAGGAATGGTTACTAGATATTCTTTGTGACGGTTATAGACTAATTTAATTTTATTCAACCATACGTCCATAGCACCTTGCGACTTCTCACACATACTAGCTTTGATTCCTCCACAGCCAGTATGTCCAGCTACAACAATATTTTTCACTTTTAAAACCTCAACTGCAAATTGGATTACAGCCATAATATTGTTATCATCGGCAGAAACCATGTTAGCAATATTTCTATGCACAAAAACCTCCCCAATATCTACTCCCATAAGTTTTTCTACACTCACACGACTATCGGAACAACCAATATATAAGAAATCAGGATTCTGAGAGCTAAAATGATTTTCAAAGAACTCAGGGTTCTTTTCCTTCATTTCTTTTGACCATTTTCTATTGTGCTCAAATACACTATTATAATCTACCATAATTAAAGAATTTAGTCCAACTTCAGAACCGCTAAGAAGGCTGTTTGTGGCACTTCCACATTACCCACCTGACGCATTCTCTTCTTACCTTTTTTCTGCTTTTCGAGTAGCTTACGCTTACGTGTAATATCACCACCATAACATTTGGCTGTTACATCCTTACGAACTGCTTTTACCGTTTCACGAGAAATAACCTTTGATCCAATAGCTCCCTGAATGGCAATATCAAATTGCTGTCGTGGAATCAGCTCTTTCAATTTCGAACAAATCCTGCGTCCAAAGTCATAGGCATTATCTCTGTGAATCAATGTAGAGAGGGCATCCACAGGTTCTCCATTTAACAGAATATCTAACTTGATCAAATTTGCAGGACGATAATCCGACAAGTGATAATCGAAAGATGCATAACCTTTAGAAATACTCTTTAGCCTATCATAGAAATCGAAAACTATTTCTCCCAAAGGCAATTCAAAGGTAAGTTCTACTCTATCACTAGCTAAATAAACTTGATTTTTTAGCTCTCCCCTTTTATCAATACAAAGTTTCATCACCTGTCCCACATAATCACCTTTGGAAATGATTTGTGCTTTGATATATGGCTCTTCAATGTGATCGATATATTTTTGCTCTGGTAATCCACTAGGATTATGAACTTCCGTCATTACACCTTTATTAGAAACCACTTTATAAGAAACGTTAGGAACAGTGGTGATCACATTCATATCAAACTCTCTATCTAACCGCTCTTGAATAATCTCCATGTGCAGAAGTCCTAAAAATCCACAACGGAAACCAAAACCTAAAGCCATACTGCTTTCTGGTTCCCAGGTTAATGAAGCATCATTCAATTGAAGTTTTTCCAATGAAGCTCTTAATTCTTCGTAATCATCAGCATCAACAGGATAGATACCTGCAAACACCATTGGCTTCACTTCTTCAAAACCATCAATAATCTCTTCACAAGGACGATCAACATGCGTTACGGTGTCACCCACTTTTACTTCTTTGGCGGTTTTAATGCCTGAGATGATATAACCTACATCGCCAGTTTTCATCACCTTACGCTGTTCTTGCTTCATTCTTAAAACACCAATCTCATCGGCATGGTATTCTTTGCCTGTAGACATAAACTTCACCAAATCACCTTTTTTTACCTCCCCATTCATAATGCGGAAATAAGCGATAATTCCTCTAAAAGAATTAAATACAGAATCAAAAATTAATGCTTGAAATGGTGCTTCAGGATCCCCTTTGGGAGCAGGAACTTTTGCTATAATGGCCTCTAAGATCTTATCAACTCCAAAACCAGTCTTACCACTTGCAGGAATAATATCTTCTAAATCACAACCAATAAGATCGATGATTTGATCGGAGACATCCTCTGGCATGGCATTATCTAAATCCATTTTATTCAAAACTGGAATAATTTCCAAATCATTTTCTATAGCAAGATAAAGATTAGAAATGGTTTGTGCCTGAATACCCTGAGTGGCATCCACAATTAAAAGGGCTCCTTCACAAGCTGCAATAGATCTACTGACCTCGTAGCTAAAGTCAACGTGACCGGGAGTATCTATCAAGTTTAAAACATATTGTTCTCCATCTTGCTCAAAATCCATTTGGATAGCATGACTCTTTATGGTAATCCCACGCTCACGCTCCAAATCCATATCATCAAGGGTTTGTGCCTGCAAATCTCTATCAGAAACAGTTCCTGTTGCCTGTAATAGGCGGTCTGCCAGAGTACTCTTACCATGGTCAATATGGGCAATAATGCAAAAATTACGTATGTTCTTCATTTATTCATTTTCGTTTTGTGGATGCAAAAATAGTGTTTTTAAAATTAAGAATATTGTTTTGGTTTTAAATGTTTTGTTAAGAGATGATAAGGTCTGAAGAGGGAAGCAAGAAGGTAGAAGGTGGAAGTTCGAAGCATGGAGTTTCTGGGTACTGGGTACTGGGTACTGGGTACTGGGTACTGGGCACATTGTCCGCGCTAGCTGGTTTGGGTGCTGGGTACTGGGTTCGACCCAGAAACTAAGATTTCCTAAACCTTTTCAATGCTTTAGAATTATCTGCATTTAGGTTGATGATGGCAAATATCATAACAGCGGCACTCACCCATTGTACTGAGCTCAAGAGATGACCATTGATAAAATAATCAAATAGAATGGCCGACATGGGAAAGAATAATTCCATAATGGTGGCAATAATGGCCTTCACCTTTTTCAATCCAAAATAATAAAGGAAGATGGCTCCACTACCTGTGGTCATGGCTATGATGAAAATCACCATCCAATTCTGAGGAGTCACATGATTGAATTCACCTAAAAAGCCCATACTCGTAACCACAACAAACATAATAGTAGCTGTAAATCCATAACGGAAGAAAGTAGCTGAAATAAAATCTAATTTCCCAAGCACTTTCTTGCTAAACACAGTAGAACTACCAAAACTAAAAGCAGCCAACACCGCTAATAAGGAGGCGTATATGGTATTTTTATCCTCTTGAATATGGGGTAATGAAGCGCCAAAGGTTAAAAAATAACCTGCAATTAGAGCTATAATAGCCCAGAGGAGGAAATTCCTACGAAGCTTTTCTTTTAGAAATAAAGCGGCCAGTGAAATAGCAAATACCGGTTGTAGTTTCTGTAAAAGTACTACGATGGACAAGGATTGAAAGTTAACGAGAAACAAGGCTTTCACTATAGCCATGGTTCCAATACTCCCTCCAAAAGTGGCCACCATGATTAATGAAAAAAGCTCAGTCCTAGTTAAGGTACTCAACAAAGAATAACGCTTATACAAAAAGAAATTCATCAAAAGGAAGGGCACCAAATGCAGAATAAAAACCACAAATGGAACTGGCAAGTTAAACAACCTTGGTGTTAAAACAATACCATCGAACCCCCAAAACGTTGCAGAAATTCCAATAACCACCGCACCTAAAATGACTTGTTTATTTGCTTTGCTTTCCATGCTGCAAAATAACAAAAAAATGATGATTTATAAGCTAAAAGTATTAAGCCTATTTGATTAAGCTATCAACTACTAGGGGTTTACAATCCCGACTAGGGAATTCATACGCTGGAAATCATGCTGATCAGTATAAGGAAAGCTTCAGTAATAGTTTTACAAAAAATGCTTCACCCCAAATAATAAATTTAGCTTCCCAGTTCACCCGCTTTGTAGAATGTAAATTATTTATACAGTTCATGTAAAATATATTTACACTAAAGCAGGATTCCTATTCAAAAAACAGAATATATATACCTATAAATAAGACGCATACGGTTTTCGGCATAAGGATTGAATGGCAAAGATTACCCTTTAATTAACAAGAGTCTTATGTCTTTTTGTAAAATATTTAAAACAATATTCCTATGAGAGCTATACACCTCCTGTTTTCCCTTATTATATTCATTCTTTTTGCATTTTCAAATATTTCTTTTGCAGATTCTGGAGGTCCTTTAAAACCAGAACAAGCAGCCTACGATGTGACCTATTATTATTTAGACTTGAGTATTGATCCCGAAACTCAAACCATAAATGGTTCCTTATTGTGTCAAGTGACCATTATCAACCCCATCGATGTTCTTTTATTAGACCTTGATGATGTTTTTTTGGTAACTAATGTTGATATCAGCATTAATAATTCAGATTTTCAGCAGACTAGTTATAGTCATGAAAATGAGCTCCTAGAAATAAATATTCCTGAAGATGTGGATACTGATGACATGATTAGCTGTAAAATATACTATAATGGTGCACCTAGAATCTCCCAAGGTCCGCCGTGGGATGCTGGTTTTGTATGGGACACTACATCAGATGGTCAACACTGGTTAGCTGTGGTTTGTCAGTTTCAGGGAGGTGATATTTGGTGGCCTTGTAAAGATCATCCATCGGATGAACCAGATTCTATGCATATTAGCTTAAGAGTTCCAAATCCTTTGGTATGTGTTTCCAATGGACAATATTTAGGTTTTGTAGATAATGGAGACAATACATCAAGCTATAATTGGTTTGTATCTGTTCCTATTAATAATTATAATGTGACCTTTTATGCTGCAGATTTTTTATTGATTGAGGATGAGTATGAAAGTACCATTGGAAACGAAATTCCTTTCAGATTTTGGGTTTTACCCGAAGATTATGAAACGGCGGTAAATTATATGGATGTTTTCCAACAAGAATTTGATTTTCTGGAAGAAATTTACGGACCATTGCCATTCGGAACAGATAAACAGGGTTGGGCACATGCTCCCTACTTGGGAATGGAGCATCAATCTATTATTGCCTATGGCCATGATTTCACCACCAATAGTTGGGGATATGACTATATTCATTTGCATGAATTAGCCCACGAATGGTGGGGCAACTTATTAACCGCCAAGAACTGGGCCGATATCTGGATACACGAAGGAATTGCAACTTACACTGAAGCTTTATATGTGGAGTATTTATCCGGAATGGAGACTTATTTCAATTTTATGAGACTTCATTATCCTGGACCTCAAATGAATCCATTAGCTCCTTATGAAGATATGACTGCTTCAGATGCATTTGACCTCCTCGAGCCATACAACAGAGGCGCCTGCACAATGCACGCTTTAAGATATCATTTAGGAGATGAACAATTCTTTGAAGTATTAAAAAGATGGGCCTATCTTGATCCTGATGATTTTGGAAATGAAGATGGAAGACAGTGCAGGTTGGTCGATACGGAAGATTTAAAAATCCAAGCTGAGCTAGTTACCGGTGTAGACTTAGCCCCATTTTGGTCTGTTTTTTTAGAGAAGCTAGCTATCCACAACTGAAAGTAAACAGAGAATATGACCAAACCAGTTTTGAGTGGTTAACTGAGCAGAATGTTCCTTTAGATTTAAATATTCCAATTACTATTAATGGTGAAGAGTATACAGTAGAAATGGAAAATGGATATGGAAGTATTTCTATGGGTATTGAAGATGAGTTAGAAATAGATCCCAATGATTGGATATTATTAATGCAAGAGCCTGAAATTATTCTTGGAACAGACTACCTAAATAATGAGTTTTCAAGTATTCAACTGAATCAGAATTTCCCCAACCCTTTTTCTGAAACCACTCAAATAGGATATTACGTTTCCAAATCAGAAAATATAAGTATTGTTCTCTTTGATATATTAGGAAACGAGATTAAAACCTTAGTCAATAAAATTCACCTAACTGGCAATTATTCTATTTCACTCCATAGAAATGAATTATCTGATGGTGTTTACTATTATCGATTGATATCGGATGATGGGATAATTAGTAAACAGTTGCAAATTATGGAATAAAACAAAAGCGACATTTTTACAGTAAAAATGTCGCTTTTGTTTTGAATGTCTATTTCTTTATTTCCTTACCATCTTCACAAACTCGTCCACTTCCGGAACGCCACCCTGATAAACCAAATAACCATTATATGGCTCTCGTGGCGTGATTTCATCGTTAATAGGAGTCAACATTAGTTTTTTAACCTCCTCTTGGTCGTCTGTTTGGCCTAGTGCCCAACCTAGTTTCACGAAGGCAGTTTCTGGTAACATATTACCTGCAGGGATAATACCTCTGGCCATCATATCGCGACCAGTATCATATACAAACATATGAACATAACCCCAAAGTGTTTGAAGTGTCATATACATATGAACTCCTTTTTTATGGGCTCTCTCAATGGCAGGGTATAATTCTTTATTCACATGACCCAAGCCAGTTCCTACAAATACAATTCCCTTATAACCTGCATCCACCATAGCATCTAAAACATCTGGCTGCATGGCTGGGTAATAATAAAGCATAGTTACCTTTTCACTAAAATAAGGAAGTATAGTTACATTTTTATCTTTACGACGGTGGTTATATTCTTTTTTGATAGGCATGATGCTTTCTCTGTTGACACGAGCCAATGGAGTATCGCCAATAGTGCGGAAAGTAGAACGATAAGAGGAATGCATTTTTCTTACTCTGGTTCCCTTATGTAATAATCCATAATCATCGGAAGTAGGTCCAAACATACAAACCATTACCTCGGCAATATCACTATGTCCGGCAGTAAACATGGCATGCATTAAGTTTAAAGCTGCATCGGAGCTGGGACGGTCAGAGGAGCGTTGTGAGCCCACAAGTACAATAGGTACAGGAGAATTCTGAACCATAAAAGTAAGCGCTGCGCCAGTATGGTGTAAAGTATCGGTACCATGACCAATAACAATCCCATCCACACCTCTCTCAATTTCTCTACCAATGGCTTTAGCTAAAGCTATGTATTGCTTTGGCCCCATATTCTCTGAGAAAACTGCAAACACCTTTTCTGTTTCTAGATTACAGATATCAGCCAATTCAGGAACAGCTCCATAAAGCTCCCCTGGAGAAAAAGCAGGAATAACCGCACCAGTTCTATAATCTAAACGGCTGGCAATAGTTCCTCCTGTTCCAAAAAGCTTCACTTTTGGTAATCCTTCTGTATATGGAAACTCCTTTTCAGGAATTTTATAATTGGCTTTTTTATAGCCCGTTTCTTTCATCGCGGTGATAGTATTTACATCTACTCCCACATTATATCCAGTAATAATTTTCATTACAATATGAAAATCATCATCATTTTCTGCTCTTGGTAATACTGTTCCTTCAAAAGATCCACGGGTAGTCTCAACAACGGCTGTCCCCCAAACCCTAACATGATATTTTTTTAGCATTTCTAATGCTATACCTTTATATCCTTGAAATATATCGTCTGTCATTTTCGGTCGTTTTAATAGTTTAGAGGTCTTTCAATTGTTTTTCTACTTCTTTTCCCAAATCAGCCAAAGGAATATTTCCAATAGCCATTCTTCTCAACTGCCCCATTACCCAACTCTTTTCATTTTCTTTAGAATTGACAAAGGCAATTTGTTGGAACTTCTCTTTTAAGAATGGAATTTGACCGTAAATGGTCTTAGCATCCACTTTTCTGAAATTGATAGAATTCAATACAGAATCGAATTGCATTTTAGGATGCATATAAATATGTGGCAACATTAAAACCGCCAACTCCTCTTGCAAATCATTATCCTTTAAATATTTGAATAATGCAAAAATGGTATTGAAGTTAAAATTATCAATCGACTTAAAATGCCCTTCTACAAATTTCAATTTATGCCCTAAGAAAGAACCTATAAACCGTGGTGTATAACCTAATTCACTTTGAATTCTATCGATTAAAGGATAAAGATTCTTTTTAAATAGATAAGTATAAGTATCCGTCGGTACTTTCCAATCTTTAAGTTGATGATATCTGTCAATCACATCAGAAGGTAATTGTTTCCGCAAACCTTCAATATAATCATCGGCCAAAGGAATGGGCGCCGAATCAGTATCAGGATACATACGGTCTGCACCTGGCAATACGCGTTCGAAGATGGTAGTTCCATCTGCAAAAGACTTACGGGTTTCTTCAGGAACACCGTCAAAAGCCATTAAACAACGCTCTTCAATGGTTTCTAAAGCTGTTTTCATATCGTCAGCGGGTCCCCAGAAAACGATTTGAGCATCCTCTTTTGTGGTTTCTAGTGATTCGCGAATCTTTTCGAAATCATCCTCAGCCACCTGAGGATCTAGGCACTCACTATGCGTCATATTAGGACGTTCTAAACAAGCTATTACTTTTAATCTGTCGGTAATTTCATCGGCGAATATTTTCCCTGGTTGTGTGAAATGCGACAATAGTTTACGAAAATGAGGAAGGTTTACAGCCATAATGGTAAAACCAGCTTCTTTTGCCGCATTAATATCTGTTGATGGGAAGTTGAAAGTATAATAATTGAGCTCCGCAGAAGTCATTTTCCAATCTTCCTTATTTATTCTTGATTTTAACTCATCGCGAAGACGCAACAGCGACCATTGGCGATAGGCTTCATTATGTGTTAATTCGGGAATCCATTTGGTATGGGAAACCCCTTTTATTTCTACTCTTGTTCCACCCTTACAACTCACATTAACATCTTGTCTACCCGCTCCAATTCCAGTAGCTACTTTTCCAGTACTTCTATTTAAAAACCTGATGTAATCACAAGCTTCTTTAACCTCCTCAGGATTGAATAATTCAGGTTGAGTTACCGTTTCTATCAATGGCATTCCGAGACGATCTGTTTTATAAACACGTTCGTGGCCAATATCAGAAATTTCTCTACAACTGTCCTCCTCAATACTTAACTGAATCAATCCCACTTTTTTATTCTTCAAAGGTATTTCACCATCAACACCTAGAATCGCTGTTCTTTGGAATCCGGCAGGAATACTACCATCCAAATATTGCTTTCTAATGATATGAACTTCACCCACAATATTAAAACGAGACAAAAGAGATATCTCTAAACCTATTCCCAATGCTTCTCTATTGATCGGAAACGGTGGAGTATCGTCTATTTCGTAAGTACAGGTGGTTTCGTTCTTGATTCTATAATGGATATTCTTTCGGGTTCTGAATTCCATCAAAGCGGTTCCATCATACTCTCCCAACTCACTTAATGTGGGACGCATATGACGGATGATTTCTGCATCAAAATCTTCATGTCCATTAAACTGACCCGCCGGACAACGACAAAAGAGTTTTTCTTTAGTCAATAATTGCTGATGCACTTCCAAACCCGACATAAAACCAATACGGTCGTAATCTTTTTGTTTGGCAGATTTTCTAGCCACGTAGCCAATCGCTTTTTTAGTGGCTTCATAGTTCTTTTTAGGATCGAATTTTCTCATTCTCAAGTATATTTGGAGCTCTTATAAAGGGGGTGATACCATCATCAATTTCCCCATTTGATAACGGGAACCAAAGGTAAACAATCTATAAAAAGAATAGGCTTTTTAACAGAAAAAGGGAGGAATTGCATCACCTTTTCAGGGAAATACGGAAGAACAGAATGCGAGAGGATAGAAGCAAGAAGTTTCAAGTTTGAAACCCAAAGTTTAAAAGAACCTCTTTATTTCTGGGAACCAATCTGTTTGATAAAGTGGAGAAAAGGTCGACTCGGAAGATAAACAAAATCGGAATTAAAAAAGAAAAAAATACACAAACTATTCTAACCTGAATAATTCATGCGATTAGTTTGTGTCACATATGAGGCGACTAACTCAGCAGGCATAGTCGCCCATTTCAAAGAGTTAGCACCGAAGCAGATGGCATGAAATAATCAGGCTAAGGGAGGTCTCTAACAAATTTAACGGTCCATTCTTCTGGTAACTTGGGAACAGTTACCCAGTTCATATTCTGGCTCAGACAATTACAACTTCCGCAATTGGTCACTGTTACCGTATAAATATATTGAGTATTTGCGGTATCCTTAACTACTTCGCGATAATAGCTACCTGTATTGGCGGTGAAAGCATACATTCCTAATAAATCATTTTCAGAAAAATCAATTTCAGGCTTAGCGCAATTATTATTGGTGGCCAAAACAGCATCCAATTCCTCATTATTAGTAATCAGAAAGGCTTTATCATAGAAAGGCTCATCGCAGGAATTAATAGAAACAGAACTCACTATTATCCCACTATTTTCTATAGTAGCTTCGCAAGACTCCTCGTCTTTATTACACGAAAAACTCAACATAACTAATGCAGAAATCATTATAATTGACCAAATATTTTTCATCCTCTTATTATTTTGAGGAGGCTAATTTAGACAATTCTGTCAAATTTAAGTCAGGAATGCATGAATCATTGCCGAAGATATTTTCCATTCTTCTTGTTCTGTCTTCATCCAAGTCACGGTAAAAACTCCTTTTAGTTTATTATTTACAGAATCTATAGTCACTTCCACTTCATAAGTCCCTGTATAGCCAGCTCTACTTTCGGTGGACCATTCCTGCATTTTAAAGGTTTTTAAATCCTTCACATTATTCAGGTTTGGCTGAATCCATTTCTCATCCAGCTCTTGAATGCTTTTACAAATAATATCGTTTTCTATTAAGATGACATCCTCTAAAAACATATTCTTTAGTCCATGAGCATTATGCTGATTCCAATTATTCTCCCAATTAGCGATAAGAGTATCGATAGGTGCTTTTTTCATCATTTTGGTTTTAGATTATAATGGTGTAAAAAAAGATTTTTACCAGCCCATTATTTATATTTTCTCTTTATTGTTCTTTTCCTGAATCTCTCAACATAAAGTTAATCAATGTTTTCCATAATTCTACAAAATATTTGAATAAATATTTTTATATTTGAACACACTTAAACCGTAAATACTAGAAATCATGAAAAAAGCCCTACTGCTCATCATCAGCGTCATTATTCTTCAAAATATTTCTGCACAAGATTATATTCCATTTCCTAGTGAAAATGCCCAATGGAATGGATTTCACTTTGGCTATGTTCCGGATATGTGGTCAAGTATTTCAAACTATCATTATATAATGGACGGCGACACGACTATCAATTCAATAGACTATAAAAAGATTTATTTTGAAGATGTAGAATTTGATGAAACGCCATACTATATTGGTGCTTTGCGCGAGGATGAAAACAAAAATATTTTCTTCTTCCCCGATGCAGATTTCCTCCCAACCCCAAGTGGACATGAGTTTCCAAATCATTCAGAAGAGCACTTGCTGTATAGTTTCAATAATTTAAGTGTTGGCATGGAATTACCAATTAATGAAGAAGCCACTACTATTACAGTTAGCTCAATAGATTCCATTCTAATGGGTGATACATATAGAAAAACATATTCCATTCACAACCAACAGTTGTTATTTGGAGAAGAATTTTGGATTGAAGGCATTGGAAGCACAAAAGACTTCTTGTCCCCATTTACTTCGGAGTTTGAATGGGAATTATGGACTTTATGCTATTCTGATACAGAGACCTATTATATCAACTCACCGAATGGACAAGACTCTTGTCACTATTATATCAATGTTGGCATGGAAGAAATGGCTCATGATATTAATACTTATCCGAATCCTGTTCAGGATCGATTAATTATTAAAAACACAGAACTTTCCAAAAGCATGAGCTATAAAGTCATTAATACACAAGGACAGGTTTTAAACTGTGGACAACTCGATATACTAAAGAATGAAATTGATTTTCAAGTTTATCCAAAGGGAATCTATTTATTAGAATTGAATGTGGAGGGCGATAAGATTATAAGAAAAATTGTGAAATAAATTGGAGTACTAATAATTAAACTAGATATTTAGAAGCTATCAAAAGAATTATAATTGCTATTAAAAGTAAGTAGGAATAGACATTCCCAAAATTCAAAGTCCATCCCATTTTAGGATTCTTTTTGGGGACAATTACTCTTGGGTCTTTAGAATTAACATAAAAAGAAGCTTTCCAATTATCAGGATCCTTGAGCATAATATCGTAATGTTTATTCTTTTCTTTCTTTTTCATATGATCAATTTTTATTAAAAAGGGAGCAAAACCCCAAAGGGGATTACCAGCGGGTAATTAAAATTGATGCCCTAAAACCTAGAAGATATCATCCTTATCACATAGATAAAGAATAGCTAACAATTTCGATACTTATCATTAAAGCCTATTCCAGCTTCTATCATTGGTATCACCTTTTTTAATCTCCTTAATCTCGTGGCTTCTTGTTTTGCAGAACCCACATGCTGGGCATACTCACGCTGCTTATATTTACTCAAAGACTCAAATCGCTCTTTTAAAACATGATTTATTTCCAATGCCTCTTTAAGCTCAACAGGAATTAAAACTTCCTTTTTCCTGGAGGGCTTGAGTTCTTTACCCTGCTTCTGGTTTTCTATAGCCTCTTCTATATATATCTTAATGAACTTTGCATCTTGCTCAATGTCTTCCAAATTAGAAAACCGCCACTGCCGCATAGCATTGGTTTTCCCTTCCTGGGCATTCAATAACTTATTAAACTTGTCTTCTAGAAATACACCTTGAAAAAACCACATCCCCACATAGTTTTTAAAAGCCGCCATTCCCAATACATTTTTATTATTGATGGTATAAACGGGTCCTCCCCATTTTATGGTTTCTTCCAATTCCGAATCCTGAATAATTTCTCTCAATAAAAGCAATTCAGCTTGCCATCTCTCATCTGCTAAAATATACTCATCTACTGTGTTTCCTTTTCTCATTTACTTGATTTTGCATTCGCCACAATGCAGTTTTGACTCAATTTTGCATTATCGGGAATGCAATTTACCAAAAAATAAGAAATAAAAGGAATCGGCACTAAAGTCGAAACAGAGTTCTCATTTTTAAACATTCCTTCACAATCTATTCATCATTTAAAAACTTTTTATAATTAGCTTTGCAGAAACCCTATTTATTATGAGCGAAAACATCCAAAAATCATATCAAGAATTAGTTGAACTGAAATTCCAATTATATAATAGCCTTTTTCTAACCTTACCTCTAGATGCCATTGAGCAAACAGGACTCCTTTTACCTTTGCTACAAGAAGCTTGTAGTTCTGGTTTAGAAAAGGAGAAATCTCCCGAACAAATTATCACCGATTTCTTTCAGGAGCATAAAAGCCATTTTACTGAGGAAGAACAAATCACTTTTCTTTTTAAAGTCATACAATATGTAGAAAGACAAATTGTATTGATAGATGCCTTAGAGGAGGCTGCCTACAATAAAATCCACCGCATTAGTGATTCAGACTCCTGGTCAAGAATCAGTAATAAAGTGAAACGTCGTAGGATGGAAGAACAAGCAGAACAAGTGATGAAGAGTTTCGGAGTCAGAGTAGTATTAACTGCTCATCCCACACAGTTCTACCCTGGAGCTGTTTTAGCCATTGCAAGCGATTTAAAGACATCCATAGAAAATGGAGATGTAGCTTTATCACGTGATTTATTGCAACAATTGGGAAAAACCGCCTTCTATAAAAAACAAAAACCAACAGCATATAGCGAAGCCCTAAGCCTGATGTGGTATCTTTCTAATGTATTTTATCCAGCGGTTGGTGAATTAATGGATAAAATTGAACAAGATTTTCCTCAAGAAGAAGGCCAAGAAAACCAATTGGTGAAATTAGGTTTCTGGCCGGGTGGCGATCGCGATGGAAATCCTTTTGTAAAAGTGGATACTACTCTAAAAGTAGCTGAGAAATTACGTTTCAATATTATCGCCTGTTATTCTCAAGACATTAAGGAGCTCAAACGTCGCCTTAGTTTTAAGGTGATAAGCGACATACTCGAACAACTCGACACCGACTTTATTAACGAATTAACTGGAAAAAGCAATAGCTCAAAACTAAATATCAATTACCTTATTGAAAGAATCAATGAGATAGAAAGACTCCTCATAAAGGATCATCAAAGCCTATTTTTAGGAAAACTTCAAAATTTCAAACGAAAAGTAAAAAGCTTTGGCTTCTATTTTGCAAGTATAGATATTCGTCAAGACAGTAGGATGATTGGCAAGGCCTTCCTAGCTCTTGTTGAACAAAATCCTGAACTACTCCCTTCAAATTGGGAACAACTTTCAACAGAATTACAATTAGATTTCCTTCTCAGTCCAAAAGAAAGCATTCAATGGAAACCACTGGAGGATGATGTCCTTCAAGACACTTTAGAATCCTTTGGAGTCATTCAGAAAATTCAAGAGAAAAACGGAGAAGCTGGAGCCCATCGGTATATTATCAGCAATTGTCGTGGCTCTTTAGACGTAGCTAAAGTTAAAGCATTAGCACATTGGTGTGCTTGGGGAAATCAAAAATTGAGTGTGGATATCGCGCCATTATTTGAGACTGTTGATGATTTAAGTGGAGCTGGAGAATCCATGCAAGAAATTTATCAGAATAAAAATTATCAGATCCATCTGGAGCAAAGAAAAATGCAGCAAACGGTGATGCTGGGATTTTCTGATGGTACTAAAGATGGAGGTTACCTCACCGCCAACTGGTCCATACTAAAAGCTAAAGAACAGATGACTGCTGTTTCAAGAAAAAACCAAGTGGAAGTTTTATTCTTCGATGGCAGAGGAGGACCACCAGCTCGTGGAGGAGGAAATGCACATATGTTCTACTCCGCCATGGGGAAACAAGTAGAAAGTCAACAAATACAAATGACAGTTCAAGGCCAAACCATTAGCTCCCATTATGGAATTAAAGAAGCAGCAGTGCATAATTTAAGCCATTTGCTAACTGCAGGCATCGAAAACAATCTTTTCAATAAAGCATCAGCAGAACTCAACCAAGAGCAACGTTCTTTAATGGAGAAATTATCGGAATCTAGCTTTGAAAAATATGAAGCTTTAAAACAGGATCCTCTATTTATTCCATTCTTAGAGGAGCGCAGCACCTTAAAATATTATGGCATGGCCAACATAGGCAGTCGCCCATCGAAAAGAGGTAAAAGTGAAGGTTTAGTATTTGAAGACTTACGAGCCATCCCATTTGTAGGAGCATGGAGTCAATTGAAGCAAAATGTCCCTGGCTTTTATGGTTTAGGAACGGCTCTAGAACAAGAGAATGACAGAGACCAACTAACAGCATGCAAGCAACTGTATCAAGAATCTATTTTCTTCAAAGCGCTTATCAGCAATAGTATGCAAAGCATGAGTAAGACTAATTTTGCACTCACCGCCTATATGAAAGACGATCCTAAGTTTGGCTCTTTCTGGACTATGATTTATAATGAATATCTACTCACCAAAAAGCTAGTACTTGAAATCTCTGGACAGCATGAGCTTTTAGAAGACAATGCCCGAAGTAGAAAAAGTATACAGCTGAGAGAAAAGGTAGTATTGCCTCTACTTAGCATTCAACAATATGCTCTTATCCAAATTCAGAAGATTAAAGAGGGCAACAACAGCCCCTTTGTAAAGGAATATGAAAAAATGGTTATGCGCTCCCTCTTTGGCAATATCAATGCCAGTAGGAATTCTGTGTAAATAATAATTCTTAAGATCAAGGAGAGCTGATATTCATTAATATCAGCTCTCTTATTTAATTTAATTAGTCTAATCCAAAATCAAACTAATTGCTAAACCTCCACCAGCAGCCAAATGAAAAGTCTCTTTACTGTTCTTGTTAACCGAAACTTCTTCAATAACCAAACTTAAAGGATTATCATTCCAATGGGCTTCCTCTCCATCTTTGTAAACAATGACTTTATAGTTTTTACCCTCCTCTAAAAAGCTAAAATCGATGGTAATATCTCTAGGGTTTTCATCACTAACTGCACCAACAAACCAGTTCATGGTTTCTCTTTCTTGGCGAGCTATTATTACAAACTCACCTACTTCACCATCAAGGACGATGCTTTGTTCCCAGTCTACTCCCACATCTCTAATAAACTGCAAAGCTGGGTTTCCTTCATAATGCTCAGGAAGATCGCAAGCCATTTGAATAGGGCTATACAAAACCACATACAAAGCCAGCTGATGGGCCAAAGTAGTGTTGATTTGATTCTTCAATTCAGCTCCCCAGTTTGGATTTGGTGTTTTTTTACTTAATTTGATATCAAACACACCTGGTGTAAAATCAATAGGACCAGCTAGCATTCTTGTAAAAGGAACAATAGTTAAATGTTCAGGAGGATTTCCGCCATCATTGGCCCAAGCATTAAATTCTTGTCCACGAAGCCCTTCACGAGCAATTGCATTTGGTAAAGTTCTACGAATTCCGGTAGCTTTAATAGGTTCATGGGCATTAATAGCGACTTTATATTTGGCGGCAGTTTCCAAAACTCTTCTATAGTGATTCACCATCCATTGCCCATGGTGAAATTCGCCTTTAGGAATAATTTTTCCCACATACCCCGTCTTTACAGAATGAATTCCTAGGCTTTCCATTAAGGCAAAAGCGGTATCCATTTGTTGGTCATAAGTAGTAACCGCGGCAGAAGTTTCGTGATGCATGATCAACTCCACTCCTCTTTCTCTTCCATATCGAACTACTTCTTCAATATCATAATCAGGATAGCAAGTGACGAAATCGAAAACACCTTCCCGATCTTCAAAGCCAATCCAATGTTCCCAGCCTGTATTCCAGCCTTCCACCAAAATACCACTCATTCCATTCTTTGCAGCAAAATCGATATATCTTTTGGCATTTTCTGTGGTAGCTCCGTGTTTACCATGTGCTTTACCTGTATCTTCCCAAGTATTCATATTTTGAGTCATTCCATAATCCCAAGTAGCAATTCCCAAATGCATTTCCCACCAAATACCCACATATTTCATAGGCTTAAACCAAGACACATCACCAAGTTTATTGGCTTCATTTAGGTTTAAAATAAGTTTAGAGGAGATTAAATCTTTGGCTTCATCTGCTATTTGAATGGTTCTCCATGGCGTTACAAAAGGAAGGCTTCGCTTAACTTTGTATTTATGGTTTTTGGAGCCTACGAGTCCAGACGTTAAGACCAAACTACCTGTATCAACCTTTAAAGTCATGCCAGCATAATCCGTTAAATTGGCTTCATGAAAACTCAAATGAATACCATCCTCTGTACGCATAGTTACTGGGGTATTCACAGCATTATAGGGGATAGAGGTTTGAGCCAGATTCACATGTTTGGCTTTTTCTAAGGCATCTATTTCCGATACTTTTGTAGTATTATAAAGGTGTTCGTATATATCCCAATCACCAGGAATCCACCATGTTTTATGATCACCTGTCAACTGAAACTCTGTTTTCTCGTCAACAATCATTAACTCCTCTACACCATTCTGCTCTGGGAATTCATATCTAAAAGCAACACCATCATCATAGGCTCTAAAATAGATATTCATTAATCTTTTGGGTGCTGTTTTTTCTTGTAACATCACTTTGAGTTCTTCAAAATGGTTATTCACCATTCTTTGCTCTCCCCAAGGCATTTCCCAGTTTTCGTTCATCATCATTTCTTCTGAACCGATGATTTCAAAACCTTTATCTAATGCGGGTGCATCCAATAAATCGAATCCCATACTAGACTTCTTAATGATATCTTTATTATCAAAAACAACCTGATAAAATGGTGTTCCTAAATCATTTAGACTGAATTCTATTTTAATTCTCTCGGATGGAGAACTTAGACTGAGGTCATTTTTCGCATATCTATGACAGGCATAGGAAGATACCAAGCCGACTATAAAAACAAGGAATAGCTTTTTATACATATTAAAAATTTGAGTTTTGTTTTATAATTAACAGCAAATTTAGAATAATAATCTTAAGAAATTTAATACTAGTGTGAAAGCACCTTATAAATAGGGTATATCAATCCTAGAATTAGGAAAAAGGTAATAAATGGTCGGTTGATGTTTTGCCATTTGTAATTTTTCCTGCTAATGGCATCATAGGCATGGTTGATAGCCGCAAAAAAGAGAAAGAATAGAAAAGTAAATAAAATAGTAAGTTCAGCCATAATCCCCCATTGTGCAAAATAAACCCAAATAGCAATTGTTGCATAGGAAAGCAATGCAATAGCTGATTGTTTTTGATAGTTACTATCTACTGCAAATCCTTTTTCAATTGCAGATTTCTTACTTAGAAATATCCCTTCCAATCCTGATATTCCTGCTACTGCACCAATAATAATAGGAATCATAAAATGTAACTGAGCTTTGGCATTATAAACTTCTTCGGCAAAGCCAATTTGATATCCGAAATAAAAAGCGAGGCTAACTAAAACGATTCTAGAAATATCTAATATTTTGAAAAACATAAGCCGTAGGTTTTGAACTAATAAATATACGAAAAATATTCGACCCCTAATCCACTTTTACAATTTTCATTTGGTCATAGAACTGACCATCTATTTTCATGTTTAGAAAATATACTCCAGTAGTTAAAGTATTATTATTCCATGAGATTTGATGTGAACCACTCATATGCTTCTCTGATTTAAGAACTTCAACCATCTGTCCTTTTATCGAGTACACTTCAATCTCCACAATAGATGCTTCTGGAATTTCGTAAGAAATACTAGCAGAAGAAGTAAATGGATTTGGAGCAAAATTAAGGAAACCTCCTGTTTTCTGATCAACAGCCTGAAGTCCCATAATATGATTATGTTGGGCTAAGGCTTTGATGCAAAAACTCCCCGTACTTTGGTAATCTCCCGGTTCATCATAATGGTAAAAATCGAGCCAAGATCCATTTTCTTTATAAAAACTTTGTTTTTCCTTTGTTGTACTAGGCACCATACCCTTAGTTGCAGCTTTGACATCTCCTAAAAGTACAGGTACAAAAGAGGTTCTATCATATGGATGACCGCCATGACTTAACTCCAAATAAACATAGAACTTTTCGCCAGTAAGAAATGTTACATAATCAGGTAAATCAATAGTATGGAAACCCGAATGCTCAATCATTCCAACATGGCTAATACGCTCATCCAATAACTCTCCATCGGTACCATCGGTAAACTGACCGTATATTTTTACATGATACTCAACATTTTCTCCAGCAGTGAAGAAACTCACAGCCACAATATCCTCATCTTCATTAGCAATAAAAGCATTAAAAGCTTCTGATACTTCTGTCAATGTATCTCTCCAACCATGATAATCATGATAATAGGCCGTATCATAATCTAAAATATCTACATCAATAAATGATATAGCTCCCATTTCAGGGTTTTTACAAGCATGTTTGTCGTAATATGAAATCCAGAAATAACCTGCCATTCCCCAGTCATTACCCCAGCTATTTTTTACCAACCATGCACCAGGACCGGGAGCCTGAGTTTCTCTATTATCATTCCATCCAATAATAGAAACAGAATGGTTTGGTTCACGGTTATCCCAAGTTGGCTGATAATGATTTATTCCACTCATAAAATCGTTGGAATAACTCATGCACACAGCCATTACCCCATGTTCCATGATTTTATACTTTATGAGTTCTATATTGGATAAATCGTCACCTGCATTATACCATTCTACACTTTTTGGATAATATTTATGATGATTGGGATGGTTTCTTTCAGAAGGATCATCATAGCTTTCGGCATCTATCTCTCTAACACTTCCTTCTAGACGAGAAATGTAGGCAGTGGTCATTCTATAATCACCACCCATATGAGTTTCTAAGCCTTGACCATTATTATAGGCCTCTTCAAGATCTTGATTAAAATATTCATTATAACCATTCCACCAATCTAAATGATACTCTGCTAAATCGGGCTCTCCAACTTCACCTTGTGCCTCCCAGTTTCCGGTCATCAAAAGGTTACTTTCCATGGCAGCCATGCTTCCGAATGCCCAACATGTTCCACCTAATTGGCTTTTTACGCTGGTGACATAATTCTCACCATTAACATTTGTTAAATTGAATGTTGTTGGTGGTTGTCCGTATGTTAATATCGAGGAAAGACAAAAAAGCAAATACACAATAGAGTTCTTCATCTTTGTGCCTTTTTTGATTTTTAATAACTGCGTTTACGCGAATTGGTTACTTAAAGTTACATTTAATCGAAAAGGGATAGCAAGTGTTATTAAATAAAATTTGAAAACCCGGTATTTATGGGTTCTTTTCGGTGAAATCACATTTCTTAAAAAAATCATAAAATTTAAATTTAAAGTTGAATCGATCAATTAACTCTTTTTAAAGTGATTAAATAAAACATGTTAAAGGGCCCTACATTCTAAATTTGGAAATAGTATAATTTAAGAAATAATAGGTATTCCTTTTTAAAAGTATATATTTGCAATAACCGAGATTATAAAACTTATCGTAGAACTTTAGGAAAATAAATATTCAATGCGTTATTTTATTTTATTAGCATTTCTAGCCACTTCCTTCAACTTATCTGCTCAATACCATATCATGTTTAGTGATAATTATCCTCCCTATAATTATTTAAGTGAGGAAGGTCAACTGGTAGGTTTTAATATAGATATCCTAAATGCTATTGATGATCTCTATGAATCGGACATTTTTACTACAGGAGGAGATTGGGTAACCATTAATTCAAAACTTAATAATGGTAGTATTCAAGCTATTGGTGGTGATCATTACCCTGGGAGTCCCGAAAGTCAATTTATTTATACTCGTTCTGCAATAAATACTTCACATTGTTTTTTATATAATACCAACAATATCAATCATTTTTCACTGGAGTTTCTAAGAACAAAAAACCAACCTCTTGTGGCCATGTGGAAAAACGATGTTTTGATCCATTATGTACTTTCAATAAATCCATCTGCTAAATTTTTATTTATTGATAATTATCAAGAATTAATTCTTTCTCTAGATCGCAAAGAGGTGACTTGTATCATTTCTCAAAGAGTTGGAAGTATGTATTATGCTCAGAAACTAAACAAAGAATATGTTGAAGCTACTGAGCATCGTATTCTAGAGCGAAATATGGGTTTTAAAATATCCAAAGATTCTCCAGAGTTAGCTGAATTATTAAATAATGGATTAGAAGTAATATTAGCCAATGGAGAATACCAAAAAATACATGATAAATGGATTACTAAGTATAATAGAGGACCAAATGATTGGCATAAATACCTTAAAACACTTTTAATATCAAGTGGACTTATTATACTACTCATCTTATTCCTTATTGTCATTAATAGGGTATTGCAAATTAGAGTTCGAAATAAAACCCAAGACCTCCGAGAACAATTAGAGTTGAATTCCAAAATAATGAGTGAGTTAGAGAAGGAAAAAATTAAAGCTGAAGAAAGCGACAAGTTTAAGTCTGCCTTTTTGGCCAATATGAGTCATGAAATCAGAACTCCAATGAATGGAATTATTGGTTTTGCTGAGCTTCTAAAATCTGAAGAAAACACACATGAAGAGCAAGAACGATTTATTGGTATTATCCAAAAAAGTGGATATAGAATGTTAGATACCATTAATAATATTATTGATGTTTCAAAATTAGAATCAGGAGTGGAAACACCGCAATATCAAGATGTCAATATCATGCTCATCATGCATGAACTTCAAAACTTTTTCAGCCAAGAAGCCCAAAAAAAAGGATTAGAATTAATACTCAATGAACAAATAACATTTACCGGTCCATTTTTTACTGATGAATATAAACTGAATTCCATCCTAACAAACCTTATTAAAAATGCTATTAAATTTACTCACAAAGGCTCTGTAGAAATAAGCTATACCATAACTGATACCATGGCTGAATTTATAATTCAAGATACTGGAATTGGCATCCCACAAAAAAAACAAGCTTCTATATTTGAACAATTTGTGCAAGCCGATTTTTCTCATTCTAATGGTTACGAAGGTTCTGGACTTGGCCTTTCCATTTCAAAGGGATATGCAATTATATTAAATGGCGAAATGAGTTTGGAGTCAGAAGTTGATAAAGGAACGAAATTCACTATTCAAATTCCAAATAACCACTGCTGAGAACTAGTCAAGCTTTGATAAAATATATTTCTATTTTAAAAGGTTTTTACCATATAGAGGCTGTATAAATTACCATCCTTCACAATCACTAAAAAGACACTGAGGTTCTGCCTAATAACACTTCTCTATAATCCTTCCAAAATACACCTAAATAGATCCAAGCGTATAATTATTCTCTGTTACTTTTGTATATTAGCGCCTTATTAATTCTAACCAATCACAAAATCATGAGATCACTCTTACCAAAAATGTCTTTTATCATGGTCATCTTATTGGGGTTTGCTATGCTTTCTAGTGCCCAATCCTATGTCTTTGATGAAAATGCACAAACTAATGGATTTCAAATCCAATCAAGTAGTAAAGGCGCTATCAAGCTAAGTCACAGCGTTCACAGTTTTAATTTATTCGATGTTGAAATTCAAGGCGAAAATATGAAACAACTGGAATATGGTCTTTCCATGTTTCCTGCAGAAGAAGGTATGCCCGATTTAGGAAGTGCTGCTCGCTATTTGTTAATTCCAAATGGAGCACAATCCAAAGTTCATGTGACCTATCAAAACAAAGTAGTTTATGAAAACATAGAAATTGCTCCTGCCGCTGCCATTCCTTTTGATACTGAGGAAGCCAAGCCAGCTGTAAAAGGAAGCTCTTATCAGAAAAATGCTTTCTATCCAGCTCAGATAGCTCAAACAGAAACTACTGAAATTCGCGGTATGACATTCGCCATAGTAAGCGTGAATCCTTTTCAATATAACCCTATCACTAAAGAACTTGTGGTTTATAAAAACCTAGAAGTGGAAGTGGAAATCATAGGTGGTAATGGCCAATATGGTGAAGATCGTTTCCGAAGCAAATACTGGGATCAGATTTTAGATGATATCGTTTATAATGCTGAAGCTCTTCCTAAAGTAGATTATTCAAAAATGAATAAATCAACTAAAGAAGAAGGATGTGAATACCTCATTTTGGTGCCTAATAATGATGAGTTTTTGCCTTGGGCCGATTCTATCAAACTTTTCCGTACAGAACAAGGCATCACTACTAAAGTGGTTACCCTTGATGAAATGGGCGGAAACAACTTAGAAGGTTTAAAAGATTATTTTAATACCATATACGAAACTTGGGATCCGGTTCCTTCTGGTGTTTTATTAATGGCCGACTATGGTAATGATGACAATACCATCACTTCAAAAACATATCCCCATCCTTATTCAGGTAATTTTATTACTGATAATTATTTTGCCGATTATACTGGAAACGATCTTCCTGATTTCGTTTTCGCACGTATGACAGGCCGTGATTATGCTGAAATGGAAACTATGGTAACTAAGTTTTTAGAGTATGAAAGAACACCTCCTACTGATGCTGATTTTTATAATAAACCAATTACAGCTTTAGGATGGCAAACCGAAAGGTGGTTTCAGATTTGTTCGGAGACTGTTGGAGGTTATATGAGAGAAGTTCTAGGAAAAGATCCAGTTCGTATCAATGCCGTTTATGGTGGAAATCCTAATAACGACCCTTGGTCTACAGCTACTAATACCAACCAAGTTACCTCATATTTTGGCCCTGATGGTTTAGGTTATTTACCTGCAACTCCAGGCGAAATGGGTGGATGGAGTGGTGGAACAGCTACTGATGTAGTAAATGCTATCAATGATGGTGCTTTTATCCTACAACACCGTGACCATGGTATGGAATCTGGTTGGGGAGAACCCGCATTCACATCTAGCTATATCAACCAATTAAATAATGTTGACGAAATTGGACATATTTTCTCTATCAATTGCCTAACTGGTCGTTTTGATATGGCTGGTGAATGTTTTGCAGAGAAATTCCATAGGTATACAAGTGGTGGTGCTTTAAGCTTAACAGCTGCTTCTCAAGTATCCTACTCTTTTGTAAATGATGCTTATGTTTGGGGGGTTTTTGACAATATGTGGCCCGACTTTATGCCCGATTATGGTGGAACAGAAGTAGAAGAAAGAGAATTTCGTCCTGCCTTTGGTAACGCTGCTGGTAAATACTTCCTCTCTTATACAAATTGGCCTTATAACACCGATAGTAAACAAATCACATATCGCTTATTCCATCACCATGGAGATGCCTTCAATATTGTTTATACTGAGGTCCCTATGGAAATGGAAATTAATTATAGTGAAGTATTAGTAAGTGGTCCAGATTTTATCGATATCCAGGCTGAAGAAGGTGCAATGATTGCTTTCTCAGTAGATGGAGAATTAATAGGTGTTGATGAAGCTACAGGTGTTTCTGCTCCTGTAACCATCGAAGCTCAAGTTCCGGGAACTATGATTAAAGTGGTGGTGACCAAGCAAAACTATTACCGTCATGAAGGATATATCCAAGTGATTGCTCCTGATGGACCATATGTGGTTAAAACAGGGTTTGAAGTGGATGATGCTGCAGGAAATAATAATGGTAAAGTTGATTTTGGCGAAGAAATCGCTCTTAACTTTAGCGTTAAAAACCTAGGTACTGAAATGGCTTCTGGTGTTGAAGTGACCATAACTTGTGATGATGATTTAATCACACTCATTGACAACCAAGAGTCTTTTGGTGATATTAATGTGGATGAAGAATTAAGCCATGACGCTGCTTTCGCTTTTACTGTAGCTGAAGAAATTCCTGATAACCATAGCTTTGTTTTTGAGTTCAGCGCCACAAATGGTACAGATGTTTGGGAAAGTTCATTCTCCATTAAAGGATACGCCCCAGTTTTAGAGATTCTAAATATGGAATTAACTGAAACATCAGGTAATGATAATGGCAGATTAGATCCAGGAGAAGAAGCTACCCTAAGTATTCAAATTGCTAACAATGGTCGTTGTGCTACTCCAGAAGGAATTGCCAACCTCATTAGTGCTTCTGATTATTTAACTGTAAATACTGCTGACATTACTTTTACTACCATCGATAGTGCTGATATGATTATCGCAGAATTCGATATAGAATCTGCCGTTGATGCATCAATAGGTAGCGTTGCTGTGATAACAACAGAAGTAAATGCTGGTCCTTATTCCGCTAGCAAAGAGTTTGGCATTTCTATTGGCCTCATCGTTGAAGATTGGGAATCTGGAGACTTCACTCAATATGATTGGTCTTTTGCAGGTAATGCTGATTGGCAAATTGTAGATGACGAATCTTATGAAGGTGAATACAGTGCAAAATCGTCCCCTATTGGACATAACCAATCCAGCGAACTGGTTCTTGAATACGAAGTAATGATGGAAGATGTCATCAGCTTCTATTATAAAGTAAGCTCAGAAAGTGGTTATGACAAACTAAAATTCTATATTGATAATACAGAGCAAGGCAGCTGGGATGGTGAAGTAGCTTGGACTGAAGCCGTTTATTCAATCAGCCCTGGAGTTCATACCTTAAAATGGAAATATGTAAAAGATGGATCTGCTACAGGCGGAAGTGATTGTGCTTGGGTAGATTTTATTGTTCTTCCTCCAATGATGCTTCCTGCTGCTAATGCTGGTGATGATGCTCAAATTTGTAATACAGAAACTACTTATCAATTAGAAGGTGGAGCTGCTGATTATGAAACATTAGCTTGGACCACTTCTGGTGATGGTACCTTCTCCGCAAATGACATTGTTGATCCTATCTATACTTTAGGTACTGACGATATTAATAATGGTGCTGCAGAACTTACTTTAACCGCTACAAGCAGTACTGGTTCTGTAAGCAATACCATGAGTCTTGAAATAGTTAGCACACCTGCGCAAGCTGAAATGCCTGCCGGTGAAGCAATAGTATGTTATCAAGCACAAGATATGGTTTATACCATAGCTGGTGAGGGCACATACACATGGACTATTAGCCCTGAGGATGCTGCTATAATAAATGCTGTTGGCAATACCGCTTACCTTTCATTCAACGAAGGATTTGCTGGAGAATTAAACCTAGTTGTCAGCGAGTATAATGTTTGTGGCGAAGGTCCTGCTTCGGAAGCTTTAGCCATCACTGTAAACGAGCAAGCTAGTGCAGCATTTAATGCTGATGCTAGTATGTGTGCGGGTTCTGAAACAGCTCTTAGCATTGACCTGACAGGTAATGGTCCTTGGAATGTAGAGGTAAACGATGAGGATGGTTTAGAGCTATTCTTCGAAGCCACAGAAAGTCCTTATGAACTAACACTTAGCCCTGAAGCTAGCATGAACTATACCTTGATGCATATTACTGATGCTAACTCTTGTGTGGGAACTGCTGAAGGTTCTGCAATGGTCACTGTAAATGAACTTCCTAACGCTATTCTTTCTGGAGATGCTGCTGAGGTTTGTGCCAATGGTTTAGTAGAAGTTAATGTGGAACTGACTGGAGCTTCACCTTGGAATTTAAAAGTGGGTGCAGAAGGAAATGAACAAGAGTTTGAAGTGGTAAACAGTACTGATATGATTGAGTTCACTGTTTCAGATGAAAGCATGGAATTAGGATTTATCTCTATTATTGATGCCAATGAATGTCATGGAAATGGTGAAGGTTCTATTGCTATCACGGTTATGGAATCGCCAAGTGTTGATTTAGGATTAGACACTATAGTTTGTAATCACATCATTCTTACTCTTGATGCTCAAAATCAAGGAAGTGCCTACGCTTGGTCCACTGGAGCTACAGACCAAACCATAGATATTGATGAAACCATGGCAGATGCTTCTGGTGATGTTTCGGTTAGCGTGGTGGTAACAAATCCTACAGGTTGTGAAGGTTCTGATGAAATGATGGTTCATTTCCAAGATTGTACAGGTTTAGGTGAATTATCAGCTAATGATATTGCTTTAATGCCTAATCCTAATAACGGACTATTCAAATTAGAAATCAACGGTCAGTTATCAAAATCTGCTGATATTACTATTCATAATAGCATAGGTGAAGTGGTTTATACCATTGCTGCCTCTAATATTAATGAACAAATTGATATCGACTTGAGTCATTTATCTGATGGTGTTTATTTCATCATGATTCCTCAAGAGCAAAGCGTGATCAACAAGCGATTTGTGATTAGAAAATAATAAAGAGGCTTCGGTCTAATTAAATATTACTGGTCTTCTGATGTTTTCGGGAGGCCAGTTTTTTTTTACTTTTGACTTTAAGAAACATCGTGCCTTAGTGCCAATACCTATTTAACAAAACACCTATGCAATTCAATAACTTAGTAAAAGGGAAGCTCATTAAACGATACAAACGCTTTTTAGCTGATGTGGAACTAGAGGATGGTTCCATCATAACAGCCCATTGTACCAATACAGGAAGCATGACGAGTTGCATAGAAGAAGGAGCTCCTGTGCTTCTCTCCCCTGCCGATAATCCCAAACGCAAAACGCCATTCACTTGGGAAATGATTTGGATTAATAACAACTGGGTGGGAATAAATACCAATAATGCCAATACTATTGCCTTCGAATTGGTTTCTAAGCAGCTGATTCCTGGACTTACTAACTTAAGCCATTTAAAACGAGAAGTGAAATTTGGGGATTCTCGATTTGATATTTTTGGTAAAGATGGAGAGCAAGAAGTGTGGATGGAAGTAAAAAACGTAAGCATGAGGGAAGGAAACAGAGCATTATTTCCGGACGCAGCCACTACTCGTGGACAAAAACATCTCAAAACACTCATGCAACTGGTGGAGGCAGGGAAACGAGCCGCCATGATCTACCTGATACAAAGAAGCGATGTAGATAGCTTTGGAACTGCAAAAAAGATAGATCCCGAATATGATAGACTCCTCAAAAATGCCAAAGCAAAAGGAGTAGAAGTTTATCCTGTGCAAGTACTTTTGAGCGAGAATGAGATTTCTTTTTATCGGTTGCTTTAAAGATGAGCTGTTGGTTATTGGCCTTGGCTATTACTCAAACATTGAAGCTCTTAAGCTCTCAACTTTTAAGATTTCACGCAAAGGCCGGCTAAGGGAAAACACGCAGAGACCGCATAGAGATAGAATTTATAACTAAAGTACAAACTGCTGAGATGGAATTGTATTCCATCGTTTCTAATGGTTATCCAGTCGGGGTGCGACTTGGAGTCGCGCCCCGACAAGGTTAATTTTTTATTTTACCAAAAACTTCCCACGATAGACCTCCCCCGAAATCTCTCCCTCATAAAAATAAACACCGCTGGCAATACCACTACATTCCCATATGAGCTTGCTTTGATTTGGTTTTATTATTAGTGTAGCGATGACCTTGCCATAGATATCTTTAATTTGGAGCTGGCTTTGTTTATTGATGTTGGGCAGCTCAAAAGTAATTTGATTGGTGGCTGGATTGGGATAAACTTCTAGATAATATCCATTTTGCTGGTTTACTCCCAAACAAGTTCTCACCAAAACTTCTTTTGAATTGGAATACTCCTCCATAT